>JAGHAO010000002.1 GCA_021161495.1 Caldisericaceae bacterium
ATACTCCTATCGTTGCCGATGCCGCTCCACTCATAAGACTCACTACGAACGGAAGGAAAAATAAGATTATTACATACGGGATATGTATTGAATTCATATATGCATAAACTCCTGAAATAACGCCGGTGTTCTTGACAACTGTTTTTAAAAACATAATGGAATACATCAAAACCACAAGTTTAAGAAGTAGTTTTGAATTTAGTGCTTTGCGCAAATGAGAAGGCTTTAGCTTTTTTACGATAACGATATACGCTATACCTATAATGCCTGAAGTCACTACGGGCAATTTGAAGAGCAGTATAAGCAGTATTACCAAAGTTATTGGCATTGTGCTTGTTAACACGTGTTTTAGGTTTTCCGAAGAGCGATTGATTTTAACAGTTCGTTTCACTTTGATTAGAGGAAGCAGAAAAATAACGCCGGACAAGAACATTAGGAACGAGTATATCCATTGAATTTCTACTATCTTTAAGATGGGAACTCCTATAATGGAAGAAGCGAGAATCATTTCCGGGTAAAGAGGCGACGTAGGTTCCCATATATGCCTGAACCAGAAATTTATTACGGTTTTCTCGGCGTTGTTCAACGTGGAATATTCACTTCCTTTTTCAACAAGAGGTGCCGAAACGAGTGCCCCTCCCGGCATAGGTAAAGCCCCGATGATAAAGGCAAACAGGGGAACAAATATTTTCACCGAGAAAAAAGAAGAAAAACTTTTTACCATATCTTCGAGAAATCCCGATACTTTTAAAAGGTCTGCAAAATACGTAATAGTGACAACTATCAAAATCAAGTAAATCGTTTCTTTGTTTATCGCCGTATTTAACAAAGATTTCGGGACTTTGAGCAATCCTGCTTTCGAGGAGAGCAGAACAACCAATGCCGAAGCAAATATGGAAATTCCGATGTTTACTTTTAGTTTTACCAAAATTCCAAGTGTGGCGAGTGCTGCAAAAAGCACAATAATATCTTTCATACGGGAATTATATAGCAAAGTTTTTCAAAGTAAAATATTTGTTATATAATTGGTTATGCTAAAATTTGAAAAAATCTTACCTGTCATTGATACAATGATAAGAAAAAAGGCGGAAACGGAAAGAATGAAGCCCGATATAATATCGGAAGCGGTGGAAATTCTCAAAGAAATCAAACCGGATTTTTTTGCCAATAATAATATGCACGAAGTCTCATATTTTGTCGGCACTCCTCTTGAGGAGGCAGGTATAGGGATCGAAGGCAAACCGTTTCCCGATGAATATATTGCTATTGCAACAGACGGTTCCGCAATTGCGCCCGATCCCGACTTTGCATTTTACTATTATTTGATAAACATAGGTTATGTTTCGATAAGATACGGGGCGGAACACTTTTTTGAAGCGGATTCGATCCCTCAAATTTTTTATGAAGATAAGGATCTCTATGAAGTAATCGGAGAAAATCCGTATCTCATAAAAGGGGAACTTCTTCAGGCAAAAATGCTTTTAAAAGAAAGTGAGGTGCTTTCGCAGAAAATTGAAGAATGCTTAGCAAGTAAAATCCCTATTATCCCGCTAATAGACGGCACCTTGATTCAGTGGGAAATAAAAGGAAGAGACGAAGAGTACAAAAGGCATTTTATAAAGAGTTTTGAGTCTTTGTTTAAAAAGTCCGAAGAGTCCGGAATACCTGTTGCAGGGTATATAAGCGGCTCGCACTCGAAAGACGTTGTGGGTCTGATAAAATACTATCTTCAAACAAACGGGATCCCGGAAGAGGAGATAAGAAAGTTCGATGTTTTGGAGGACACGGACATCTTCGGAAAAATGCTCTCCTATGGGGAACGATCTGCGATTTTTATGAGCAATGTGCCTATTCTTAAATATTATTCCGCTCCTATTTGTTTTTTTTACCTGAATGTAGGAAGCGAAATTGCAAGAATCGAAATTCCGTATTTTGTTGTAGGAAATGCAAAAAACGGAATATTCGAGAAGATCTTGTCAGTGCAAAATCTAATCCTAAGTCAAGCGGAAAAGGGTATGGGTTATCCCATTGTTTTAAAAGAAGCGCATGAACAAGCGGTAATAAAAAGCGGGGATAAATTTGCTCTGGAAAATCTTTTGAAGGAAAAACTTTCGGAGAGAGGCATATTTTTCACCGGAGATGCAAAACTGTTTTTCAAAAAAACGAGAGGTATATAATGGAAAAAATTGTAATCTGCAGGTTCGGAGAGATAGGGACAAAGGGCAGAAGAGCACAGGTAAAATTAAAACATAACCTTAAATTGCATATCGAGAAAATTCTTCCGGGCGTTGAAGTTTTTGTGGAAGGCGGCAGGATCATTGTAAAAGGAAAAGAAATCGACATTGAAAAACTTTTATACATACCGGGAATTGTTAGCATAAGTCCGGCGATAAAGTGCGATAAACACATAGAAAGAATTAAAGAGGCCGCTTCGAAATTTGCACTAAAAAAATTAAAAGAAAATCCGGAAATAAAAACATTTGCAGTAAGAGTGCAGCGCCTTGATCCTTCATACCCGATAAAAAGCCCCGATGCCGAACGCGTAATAGGGGGTGCCGTAAAAGAGGCTACAAATCTTACTGTCAATCTTACGAACCCGGATTTATTCGTTGGAGTTGAGATATTAAAAAGCGGTGCTTATATTTACTCTGAGAAGATTAAAGGTGCGGGG
>JAGHAO010000053.1 GCA_021161495.1 Caldisericaceae bacterium
CCTTGCGAATGGAAACCACGTATGGAAGATTTTAATTTTACAAAATAAAAATTATTAGGAGGGTGATATGAAAAAGGACTTTATTAATGTAGAAGATTTTACTGCCGAAGATCTGGAAAAATTAGTGTATCTGATACAGGTAGTAAAGAAGGCTGGCAAAGAGAGGGCTTTACCTAATCTGCTTTATAAGGCTTCTATTGCTATGTTTTTTGAAGAACCCTCAACCCGGACAAGAACATCATTTGAAGTCGCTGCTACTCTTTTAGGAGGACATGCTCTGTATATGAGACCGGGAGATGTACACCTTGGAAAAAGCGAGTCTTTATATGATACGGCTAATGTATTAAGTAGAATGGTAAATGGTATAGTAATTAGAGCAAAGAGATATCAAGAAATAGCTGACTTGGCACGTTATGCTTCTGTTCCAGTTATTAATGCTATGTCTGACGATACAAATCATCCAACGCAAGTTTTATGCGATGTATTCACTATATTTGAACAAACTGGAAAAATCAAAGGCAATACTATAGCATTCATTGGAGACAGTAGTGGCGGTAGTGCGGCTAACGTTTGCCGTGACCTTATGCGTATCTCTTCTATTCTCGGAATTAACTTCAATCTGATCTCACCGGAAGGATATCAACCTGATGAAAAATTTATAGATCATGTAAAAGAAATTGCACAAAAAAGTGGTGCTAATATTTTTATTACAGATGATCCGATAGAAGGCGTTCGTAATGCTGATTTTATATATACTGACGAATTTGTATGGTATGATATGTCTCCTGAAGAAAAAGAAAAGCGGGAGAGAATTTTTAAGCCTAAATATCAGGTAAATACGGAATTATTAAGCCACGCTCCTTCGCACGTCAAATTTATGCATTGTCTACCAGCAAAAAGGGGCGAAGAGGTAACCGATGAAGTTATGGATGGTCCTCATTCAATAATTTTTGAACAAGCTGAAAATAGACTTCATACACAAGTAGCTCTTTTAACCGCCTTCGTCTATCCCAGATTGAAGGATAATCCTGTTTTTGCAGATCGAGACAACCCTTATAAAACAACTATAAAAGCGATAGTTAGTGAGTTATATAAATAAAAAATAATTGA
This sequence comes from Caldisericaceae bacterium, assembly GCA_021161495.1. Lineage (GTDB taxonomy): Bacteria > Caldisericota > Caldisericia > Caldisericales > Caldisericaceae > AUK232. The sequence goes on from JAGHAO010000053.1 coordinate 1,111, forward strand.
AAGGAGGTTGAATTATGGCAACAAGGTTTAAGAAAGTTTTAGGGAGATGGGATTTGCTTCTCTTTACAGTCTGCGCTATTTTGGTATTAGATACGGTCCCATCTTCAGCAGCTATGGGCATGCAAACGTTCTTTTGGTGGGTGGTGACATTATTCTTATTTTTTATTCCCTACGGAATGATTACTGCAGAGTTAGGATCTGCTATTCCTAACCAGGGAGGTATGTACGTTTGGATAAGGAGAGCATTCGGTGATACTGCAGGTTCTATGGCTTCTTGGTTGTACTGGATTAATGTAGCGTACTGGATGCCTTCTGTTTATGTACTTTTTGCTGGAACATTTGCCTCTCTTTTCTTCCCGAAGATGAGTACTTGGGGTCAAATAGGTATTGCTATAATCATGGTTTGGTTAACGGTTTATTTTGGTATCCTCTCTCTGGGTTCCTCTAAACACATTCCGAACATAGGTGCTATAGCAAAAGTTGTAGTTTTATTGTTTTTAGGTGTTATAGGAATTTGGTCTGTCGTTCACAAGGGTTTCGCAAACCCCTTTTCTGTTCGTAGTTTATTTCCGTCATGGAGCGATACTTTAGGGTTTCTTCCTGTAGTAGTATATAATTATATGGGATTCGAATTAATGAGTTCTGCAGGAGAAGAAATGAAAAACCCAAAGAAAGATGTTCCAAGGGCAATCTTTATTGCGGGAGCGTTGATTTTCTTCTTCTATGTAATAGGATCGTGGGGCATACTTGCATCGCTTCCGCTTGATAAAATAAGCATCGTTACTGGCATTATCGATTCAATAAAGACTGTCATGAGTAACTTTGGAGCCACAACGGGGGGTATAGTTACTACTATTTTCGGAATAATTATACTTTATACATTTTTTGCGAACATGGTCACTTGGAGTATTGGTGCCAATAGAATGATTGCAGCTACGGCTACAGAGGGAAATTTCCCGAAAATTATGGGGCATCTTAACAAAAGATATGCAACACCGGATATGGCGTATATCATTACCGGTATTGTAGGTACGTTGCTTTTAATTGGAAATGGTTTATTGAGTAATTCTTCCGCAAATATATTCTGGACTATTTTTGCTCTTTCCAGTCTCGTTTTTCTTCTTCCATACCTCTTACTATTCCCTGCATTTTTGAAATTAAGAAAAACTGAACCCAATCTTCCTCGTCCTTATCGTGTTCCAGGCGGAAATAAAACAGCATGGATACTTGCCATTTTATGTGAATTCTTTGTAGCTATAGCTTGCATTTTCTTCTTTCAGCCAACCCCTGACGTGAAAAATGTGTTCTCATACGAAGCTCAGTTAATTATAGTAACCATTCTTACTGTCCTTGTCGGATATGTACTGTATAAGTGGAGTATTAAGAGATACAAGAAATCGGGAGAAGTTTCCCAGTAATGGAAACTATCTGCAAGAATTCAGATAAGGAGGAACCATGAAAGAAAGTGTGATAAATGATAAATGGCATATGCCCGCAGAGTGGGGAAAGCACGAGGGAACATGGCTGCAATGGCCTCACGAGGATCAATGGCCTGGCTATCAAA
>JAGHAO010000064.1 GCA_021161495.1 Caldisericaceae bacterium
AATATGCGATGACTTCTGTAAATTGGAACGACGCTTGCCTCGCAGAAGACGGCAAAGACGCAACGGCACGCCTGCTTATAACGGATAAAAACGGAAACCCCCTGCCGAACCTCAAAACAAAAAAGTTTGTAACGGACAAATACGGCACCGCCGAAGTGCCTTTTTCCTCGAAAGACGTAAACATATATGGGGATGTGAAAGCAGCAAAATACGACAAAATTGTGTTTGATAACAAGGGAAACCTCGTTTATTCCTCGAAAAAGACGGCTAAAATCGGTGCGTTTTTTGAAGACGGAACGCTTTATATCGATGCAAAACAACTCTTGCAATATGCGTTTCCCGATTTTCCGGCACTTTTTTCTGATATTAAATTCGGGAAAGATTACGTGGGGCTTTACGACCTTTATTTGCCGGCCGAAATCATCGAAAAGAACGGCGAAGTTTACGTAAATGCCGAATCGCTTATATCCGTTCTTAATCAGAGATACATTTCTGTGTTAGGTATGTCCGTAAGATACTACGTAGACAGAGTTGAAATTTACATCATAAGAAACAATGTGGTGTAGGAGAGAGATGAAAAAGATCGTCTCTGTTTTAATCATAATTTTCATTGTTTTTGCGATTTCGGGCTGCGGAGGGGAACGGAAAGGAAAGCTCTCGGTAAATTCAGTGCCGGAGGGTGCGGATGTATATATAGACAATGTTTTTAAGGGTAAAACTCCGCTTGTTTTGACGCTTCCTTACGGGGAATACGAACTTTTGGTAAAAAAGGCGGGCTATGATTCCAAAAAAGCAAAGGTTGTTTTGAACAAAGACGAATCTTTCAAAATAGTTCTTTCAAAGCCCGGCGCTTTTGACGTTGCGCTTGACATTCGGGACGACGGGCATTATCCGAAACCTTCTCCCTTTGCCGTGTATATCGACGGCTGTTTTACGGAACAAGTCACGCCCTGCGTGTTAAAAGGGGTTACTCCCGGCAAGCATACGATAAAACTCGTTTCTTTGAACAGAATCTATGAGAAAAAGTTTGATTTGGAAAGTAACGTCGAGTTTGCCCTGAGAGATTTTAAGGCGCTCGAATTTCCCGTTCCTTACTATGCGGATTTGGAAGATTATTCCGGAAGGTATGCAAAGCCTATGACTGACATTGTTTTTGAAAATAACAAACCGTATATAGGCGCTTGCTGTTCTTCCGCCGCTTTTTCTTACTCCGGCATATTTACGGGAGAAACGGTGAATTTGAAGGGATACATACGAAAGGGCTCCAATTTAAAAGGTTTTGACATCGTTTTTCCGTCAGGCAAAAAAGTGCACATAAACACAACGGAAAAGAACGGGGTCAAAGTTTTTTCAAAAAAAGTGACGTTTGACGAAGTTGGAAAATACTCGGGGTTTTCGGTGCTTTACAGGGCTATACCGCTTTCTCCCGGAAAAACGGTGGAGGATCTGTTCGGTGCTTATCCGGTAAAGCAGATATGCGATGCAGTTGCAATCCCTGAAAATTCGGAGCAAACAATCAGGCTTTTCGTAACAGACGGAAACGGAATACCGGTTATAAACAAACCGATAGGGAAATACGGCTTGAAAACGGATGGCAATGGGATAGTCACACTCAAAGTGAAAGGGAAGTGCGGTTTTGAGGGGCTCACCGTAAACGGAGAGAAAACAGGAGTGAGAATTTACGGATATTTGCTCGGTTGGGTTTATCATAGCACGGTGCTTGATTTGAAAGATACCGACGTAAAATACGTAAACGGCGACGTGTATATCCCGAAATCGCAAGTGCTCGGCTATTTTTCCGAAGAAGACATTGAGAAAACAAAGACAATTAACGGCAAAACATATGCGAACCTCGATACGTTAAAATCCGGAAGCGGGGCTTCCGTGATCATAACGAACGACAAAATAAAATTCCTGAAAATGTGCGATATGGTGCCGTAAAACCGTATTTGTTTATGTGGCAAATAATTTACACTTGACAAAAGTACGCAATGGTTTATAGTATGTACATTAAGATTGGAGGCAAATATACGTGTTAATTTTTTTTAAAGAATTCTTTGTAAGTTTTCACTTCAATCCGTCAAATATTTTTTTAATATTATCATAAAGGAGGGACTATGAATAATTATCACAAAAAGGCTATCTCGCTTTTGCTGTCTTTTTTGCTCGTCTTATTGAGCTTAGCTACTCCGTTTTTCGGGGGGGTTCGTACGGCAAAAGCGGGAAATCCTCCTTCGATTTCCGTTGAAGGAGGGACATCTTCTCAAACGCACGTTAACAATGCGGCAGTTTATAAGATTACACTAACAAATAATTGCGACGATGCGGAAACATTCGATTTGTCCGCAGGCGGAACATCGAACGGTTGGACTGCGGAAATTTTTGATTCAAGCAATGCAAACCAAATTTCTCAGACTCCGCAAATAGATCCGGGCGAAACATACGTGTTTTATGCCCGCATTACTCCCGAAAGCAAAGTTTGCGACGGTATGCAGGATAACACAACGATAACGGTTTCGCCTCAGAGCGGAAATTGCGGTTCTTCTTCCGTAACGCTTACGACAACCGCAATAAACGGCGGGACATTGGTGTTAACCAAATCCGTTAGCCCTTCCGATGCAAAGGTGGGAGACACCGTTACCTGGACGATTCACATCAAAAATACGGGAAATGACCCTATTGGAGATGTTACAATAACGGATACTTTGGGAGCGGGTTGCTCTTACAATAGCGACATCGACTTCCACGGGCATAATCCCGAGAGCGGAACATATCCAGATTGGGCATACAACGAGATTCAGCCCGGTGCGGATTATGAAGTGACATTCTCTTCAACCGTAACCGGCTGCTCCGATATCGATAACAGCATAAGCGGAAAATGGGGAATAAACGAATGTCAAAATGTTTCAACGCTTGCTTCCGTAAAATTTGTTCCTACGACACCGGATATTGATTATACGATTTCCGATATTTCCGTTCCTTACTGCGGTTCCGCAAGTATCGACATCCCCATTACAAATAGCGGTAATGGAAATGCGGATAATTTTAAACTGAAAATTGATAAAATCCCCGATTTTTATTCTATTTCGAATATCGGATCCGATTGGAGTTATGATTCGAACACCGGGGAATTTTCGTATAACGGAGGAAGCTCCGCAGGCTCCATTGCACCGAATGAAACAGTCCACCTTACTTTTACCGTTTCAATGCCTTATGGGCACTGCGACACCGTACAAGGAAGCGCAACGCTCAAATACACTGCGGAATATCAAAGCTCCTGCGGAGATTCGTTTTATAACCCGTCGAAAATCGGGAATATTTTGGTAATCGGCAAAGCACCGCACTTTGATCTGGAAAAGACAGGACCGAGATCTGTGGATATCGGGCAAACAGGACTTACATACAC
>JAGHAO010000205.1 GCA_021161495.1 Caldisericaceae bacterium
TCTTTCTTGAATTTTTACATAGGAAAACTGTATGCGAATGCGGTGAAAGAATTTATGGAAGAGAAAAAAATAAGCCGAAAGGAGATAGATGTCATAGGAATGCACGGGCAAACGGTTTTTCATACGGAAAAGACGCGTTCCTTGTGCGGGATTTCCGTAAAAGGGCACACGCTCCAAATAGGAGAACCGGCGTTCGTTGCGCGGGAAACCGGGCTTACCGTCGTATCGAACTTCCGCCCGAAAGATATGGCGGCCGGAGGAAAAGGAGCACCGCTCATACCGCTTTTCGATTTTCTCGTGTTCTCGAAAAAGGGGAAACGCATTGCAGTGCAAAACTTAGGAGGAATCGGAAACGTCACATTCCTTTCCGGGAAAAAACTTTCGTCTGTTTTTGCGTTCGACACCGGCCCGTGCAATATGCTTCTTGACGGCGCAATGAAACTGCTTTACGGAAAAAATTTCGACAAAGACGGAAAAATTGCATCTTCCGGAAAGATAATCGAAAAACTTTTCGCAGAACTTAAAAAAACGCCTTACCTCAAAAAGAAACCGCCGAAAAGCACGGGGCGTTCCGAATTCGGAGAACATTTTTTGAAAAAAGCGCTCAAAGGATTCGAAAAGGAAAGAAAGAGCGATATAATCGCCACTCTGAATAAATTCGTCGCATTCACAATCTTTAAGTCATACGAAGATTTTCTGCCGGAAATAGACTATGCGGTCCTCTCCGGAGGCGGAGTTTTTAACAAAACTCTTGTTTCCAATATCAAGAATTATTTAAAGGTCCCGGTATATGTGTCCGACGAGTTCGGAGTGCCGGCGGAGGCAAAAGAAGCGGGAGCGTTTGCCCTATATGCATTAAGGACAATTCACGGCAGGTTTTCCGATTTGCCCGGCGCAACGGGCGCAAAAGAAAAACAAATTTTGGGGGATATAACCTATGCAGGCTGAATATTATATGCACAAAGAAATTTTTGAAACTCCGGATGTCTTGGAAAAAATCCACAAACGCAGATCCGAAATCAAAAAAGTTTTTGAAAGAATATCGAATTTTGCTCCGGAAAGCATTATGGAAGTTTCCAGGGGCACGTCTGATAACGCCGCGCTTTACGGGCGTTATGCGCTTGAATATTCGGCGCGCCTGCCAGTTTCTCTAGCCGCTTTCTCCCTTTACACGTGGTACGGGAAATTCCCGAAAACGAAAAAATCTCTCGTCATAGGAATTTCGCAGTCAGGAGAAACGGAAGACGTATGCAGTGTAATTGAGGTTACAAAAAAAAGCGGAGCATTCACAATAGGAATAACAAACACAAAAAACAGCACACTTTCCGAAAAAAGCGAAATTTCAATTTACCTGAATGCGGGAAAAGAAAGAAGCATCGCTGCGACAAAAACATATAGCGCAACCCTTATGATATTCTTAGAACTCGCCGTTTTGTTCGGGGCGGAAACGGATTTTGCAAAGTTGTTCAAAGGTGTTTCGGAAGTGCTCTCCCGCGAAAGAGAAATATCCGACATCGCCGAGCGCTACCGGTTTGCAAACGATTTGATCGTAATAGGAAGAGGGTTTAACTATGCAACAAGCAACGAAACCGCACTAAAAATGAGGGAAACTTCTCAAATGAACGCAACGGGGTTTTCGGCAATCGATTTTCTGCACGGCCCGCTTGCAAGCGTGTCTCCTCTCACTCCGATCATATTCTTCATTCCGGAAGACGCAACGTTCCGCTCCAATCTCGAAGTGCTGAAAAAAATCAAGGAAAAAGGCGGAGACGTGCTGGTTGTTTCCGATAATAAAAAAGCGCTTAAATTAGGAGACGTTTCGTTCCGCATCCCTCCTTCGGACACACTTTCATACCCTATTGTAAACGTGGTTTTCGCTCAACTGTTTGCATTCGAAACAGCGGTTTTGAAGAGGAAAAACCCGGATAAGCCGCAATTTCTCAGCAAAATAACGAAAGGAGTGTAAAGATGAAAATAAACGCCGAAAGATTGCTTACTCCGGAATTCGTCGAAGGGAAATTCTGCATAGAGGAAAAAGACGGGATAATCACGGAAATCAAAAAGGGGTTTTGCGAAGACGCAATCGACGGAACGCACTTTTACGTTGCTCCCGGGTTTGTGGACGTGCACATTCACGGTTTCGGCGGGGCGGATATTTCCGCGGGAACCGAAGAAGCGCTTTTTAAAATCTCGGAAGAACTCGCAAAAACAGGCACCACGGATTTTCTCCCGACATTTGTTTCGCTGCCTTTCAAGGAACTCAAAAAAATCGTCTCTTCGTTAACCCCTTCACTTAAAAAAGCAAAGGGCTCTTCTCCTTTCGGATTTCACATAGAGGGAGGGTTTGTAAACAAAAAGAAGTGCGGCGCAATGAACCCGAACTATTTTTTGGAGCCCTCCCCCGCTCTTGCGGAAGAACTCGTATCCGCAGGGAAAGTAAAAATGTTCACTGTTGCGCCGGAACTCCCGAATGCACTTGAAACAATTTCGTTTTTGCATAAAAAAAACGTTTTTATCTCCATAGGGCACACGGAAACGAATTTCGAAACCGCACAAAACGCATTTTTCAAAGGCGCAAATTCGATAACGCACCTCTTTAACGCAATGCCGCATTTTCACCACAGGAACACGGGGCTCATAGGCGCTGCGTTTTCCCTTCCGTTTTATTTGCAGTTCATAGGGGACGGAGTGCACACATCGAAAGAGGTTTTCAAAATAATGCACCTCGTAAAAGAAAGGCTCGTCCTCATTACGGATTGCACGGAAGCGGGAGGTATGCCGAAAGGAAAATATATGTTGGGAGATTACGAAATCTTCACAGACGGAATTTCCGCACGTCTTGAAAACGGAACGCTTGCAGGCTCGGTCCTCACGATGGACAGGGGTGTGAGAAACCTCATCCGCTTCGGCGGGTTCTCTTTGGAAGAGGCGGTGCGTGCGGCAGCGAAAACTCCCGCTGACAGCGTCGGGGAAGAAAAATTGGGGAGGATAAAAGAAGGGGCGTTTGCAAACTTTGCGTTCCTCGACGATAATCTCGAAGTGAAAATGACTATTTCGAAAGGCAGGGTGATTTACGATGGTAGATAAAATAAAAAACGTAAAGATTTACGAGGTAAATGTGCCGCTTACGGAAACGTTCAAAATTGCAACGGGAAGCAGGAAAAATTACGCAGGCATTATGATAGAAATAGAAACTGAGAGCGGAATTTCCGGGTTCGGCGAAGCGGTGCCCGTTCCTTATGTTTTGAACGAAACCGTTCCGCAAGTCGAAGAATTCCTCAAAGAGTTCTCCAAATACCTTTTGGGTAGAAATCCGCTGATGAGGGGGGAAATCCTGAGGAAACTCCGCAAAATAAACGCCCCGCATTCCGGAAGCACGGCGGTGAATACCGCACTTTGGGATATCGAAGGCAAAACCGCGGGAATGCCTCTTTACCGGCTCCTCGGCGAGGACGGAAAGAAAATCGAAATATCCGGAACGATAAGCATAGGAACAGAAAAAGAAACAGCAAAAAGCGCCGAACGCCTTTTGAAAGCGGGTTTCAAAGCACTGAAAATGAAAGTGGGGCTGAATTTAAAGGAGGACATAAAAAGAGTGGAACTTGTGCGGAGTTTGTCAAAAAAGGCAAAGATTTACTTAGACGCAAATCAGGGGTATTCTGCGGAAGAAGCGGTAAAGTTTGCAAACAGCGTTGCAAAGTTCGGTATTTCTTTTATCGAACAACCCGTAAATGCGGGGGACATTATCTCCCTGAAAAAAGTGAAAGAAAATTCCCCCGTTCCGATAATGGCGGACGAATCCGTAAAAAGCGCAAATGATGCTTTAACACTTCTCCGCGCAGACGCAACTGATTACGTCAACGTGAAACTCACGAAAGCGGGAAGCATCGAAGAAGGGCTGAAAATTGCAAACCTCGTGCATTTGTTCGGAAAAAAGGTAATGATAGGGTGTATGGTGGCAAGCCCTCTTCTCATCGCCGCATCCTTTTCTTTATTCAAAGCGGGAAGGTTTGATTTTGCCGACCTCGACGGGTTCCTTACGTTTTCTGAAAGCCCGGTTGAAGGCGGTGCTTACATAGAAAACGGGTATCTGAAAATCTCTCGCGGAAGCGGGCTTTCCGTGAAAGAAATAAAGGAAAAATACGCGCGGAGGATTCAATGAGTTTGAAAAACGAACTGAAAGCGCATATCAAAGAACTTTCGGAATTGGAAACGCCTTTTTACGTATATTCCGAAAAAATATTGAAGCAATATGCGAAGAAAACATTCGAAACGTTGAGCCCCGCGGGTGAAGTTTTTTACGCGTTGAAAGCAAACGCAAATCCCCGCATCCTGGAAATTATCCGCTCTTTCGGATTCGGTGCGGACTGCGTATCCGGAAACGAAGTAAAACTTGCGCGTAAAATGAATTTTCGGAGGATTTTGTTTTCCGGAGTGGGTAAAACGGAAAAAGAAATTCGAGAGGCGAAAAACTCAAACGCCGAAATAAACGCGGAGTCGCTTGAAGAAATAGAACTTATCTCCGAACTTATCCCGAAATCGGAAATAGGAATAAGGATAAACCCGGGAATAGACGCCCACACGCACAGGTATATAACGACGGGAACGGAAGAAAACAAATTCGGAATCCCCTTGGCACGCTCCGAAGACGCTTTTGTTTTTGCCAAAAAAACGGGGCTTGAACCCGTGAGGATTCATTTTCACCTCGGCTCTCAAATATTCGGGCAAAGTGCGTTTCTGGAAGCACTTGAAATTGCGATAAACCTTGCGGACGAACTTTCCGAAAAAGGAGTGAAAATTCGTGAAATTGATATGGGAGGCGGTTTCGGGATTTCATACGAAAATGACAAATCCGAGTTTTTGCTGAGTGGTTTTGCATCCGAAGTTAAAAATCTCGCATCAGAGAAATACGTTCTTCTATTCGAGCCGGGAAGGTTCGTTGTTGCGCGGAGCGGTGCCATCATCACGCGCGTCCTTTACAGAAAATCAGGAAGCAAAAACTTTATCGTGACTGACTGCGGAATGAACGATTTTATCCGCCCGGCGCTTTACGGTGCAAAGCACCGCGTTGTGCAACTCTCCGAGCGAAGCGGAAGAAGAACGGTTGCCGATGTTGTGGGGCCTATTTGCGAATCCGCCGATTTTTTGGCAAAAAACGTTGAAATGAACCTTCCGGAAAGAGGCGACCTGCTTGCCGTCCTCGACGCAGGCGCATACGGATATACAATGGCTTCGAATTACAATCTGAGGTGCAAGCCTGCGGAATACCTTTTAAAAGAAGACGGAGAAATTGTAAAAATCAGGGAAAAAATCTGCCCCGAAATTTAGCAACGGGGATCGCATCATTTCGCCTGCTTGGTGCGAAACCTGTAATTCGCCGTTTTAAGTTCTAATGTGGCGTTTTTCATTATCTTGTTCCCGATTTTTAATGACAAACCATACTCCTGCAATTAACCCGGAGTAAAACAAAACGTCCGCAACAAACGGAGTTTTAAGAACGGTGGCTGTGTATTCCTGAGGTTTGGGGAGCAAATAATAGGCGGGGAATTTTCCGTATTTATGATCGGAGAAAGCCAAATTTTCCGATATCCTATCGTTCTCCGTCGGCAAGTAAAATTCAAGCGGAAACCCACGCGCATATGAAAAGTCGGCGCTGCTTACCTTTCGAGGCACAACGGCACTTGTAAAAGTAAGAATTATGCCCAACACGATTACGCCGGCGGCAAGTGAAATTTTCCGGATTAAAGAAGTGTTATTAATACTAAAAACATACCATAAAAGCGAAACCACGATTGCATAATAAACGAATAACGGTGTAAAATAAACATAGTAATACTTACCCCAAATAAAATACAATACACCGCCATGAGGAGAGATGCTAAGTTCGGAAAGAACGGCCGAAATCAAAACAATGCAGCAGATTGTTATAGCCGTTTGTTTAACCGCTTTTTGTACTCCGTTATGCACTTTATCGTTGTTCATTATGCTTTTATTTTAATTTCGCTTAAAGAATTTGCAACACGTAAACCTTTTAATTCCCTTGGGGTTTCTGAAGGAGAAATAAGTTAAACGGTTAGGAGAGAGGTTTAGTTTCGTTTCCGGAAATTACAGAGATTCATTGTCGCTCATTTTCGGTTAACAAACACTCATATTGCACCATCTCTTATGATAAACATTCTCTTTGCCACCTAAAAAATTCTCCTCTCGTATATATATACGATTAACTCCCGAAAAATTTTCTCGATTGGAATTCCTTCATTTGTCACTCTGCACTCCTTTCCCCGCCGAAGGCGAGCACTTGTTTCAGAGTCTCGTCTTCTTTCGCTTTAGGAGTGCACTTTGATAAAGAAATAAAAACGAGACCCTGAACAAAAACGTTTCAGGGTGACAGGGCAGTCGTCACTCTGCACTCCTTTCCTCGGGATGTATCACCCCGAGTCTTGTTTCAGCATCTCAAATCAGTCACTCCGAACTCGTTTCAGAGTCTATTCTTTTTCCGCTTTTGGAGTGTACTCTGCTAAAAGAATTAAAAATAAGACCCTGAGTAAAAACACCTCAGGGTGACGAATACACCTGTCGTCCTGAACTTGTTTCAGGACCTCGTTTTTGTCGTCTTTATTTCAGCATCTCTCTTCTTCCTATTGCAAATTTTGCAAAATCCGCTAAAAATGTATTGCAGTAAATTGCAGAACGGAGGTAGATTATTGAGCATATTTCGCAGAATTAGGCATTCGGGAATTTTGAAAAAACA
>JAGHAO010000059.1 GCA_021161495.1 Caldisericaceae bacterium
AAAGATGAGCAGCATAACAAGCAAGAAACTAACCAACACCCTTGCTTTCATTAAAATACCCTCCTTCTTATTGTATTAACACAAGTTTATCACTGTTTGGAAATTTGTAAAGTTTGTGTATATATTTTTCGCAAATTTTAAATGGCGATAATCCTCGCCTAATCGATTTCTCAACATTTTCTTATATTTTTCTTTAATAAAGCCTTGATACAGCGTATAACTTTCTATGTATGAGTGAAAATACGCTTCACTTTACCGAGTAAGGCAAAATCAAGGTGGTTTTTATTATCTTTAATTCAGAATAGGGAAAAGAGGGTTTTGTTTCTCCTGCTTTCTTGTGCGGACAAGTCGAAAAGATGCCCTGAATGAGTTTGAAACGGGGGATCATAATATATACAACGAAACAAAAACTCATAAAAATCCTTTGACAAAAAACAACTTCCAAAGATTGCTTAGTTCTATGAATTCTCTTTCTTTAAGTAAAAAATTAACCTGCTGGCTCTATGTAGGTAATGGTAATTTTCTTTGCATCAGGATCCCACTTGACAGTACAACCAATACTCTCTGCAACAAATCTTACCGGAACCGTAGTTCTATCGTTTTCGATAATAGGAGTAACCTCGGGGTTGCCCGAATCAATCAAACAATATTTACTGTTTACTTCTGCACTATTTTTGCCAATCCAAAGATTTATTACGTTCCCGTTAAAGAGGATTGTAACTTTCCTTTCTTTTCCATTCCACGCGATTTTGCCTCCCAGAGATTCCACGATTGTACGTATCGGCACAACAGTCCTATTCCACTTTGGAACAATGATAGGGGTCGTACCCCTGCCGGGATCCACCTCCTTTTTTACGCCGTTCACGTACATATACGGGTTACCAATTTGAAGAACAATTTCTGTTTTTTTAGGTTCCGGTAATTTTTTATACTGTCCTGTGAATGTTACAATTTCGCCTTCTTTTACGTCTTTTTTCACACTCTGGGGCGTCTCATAACCTTTTACGTCTCCGAAAGTAACTGTGTATGTTCCAACAGGTACGTTCTTCACGGTATACTCTTTGCCGGAACCGTTATAAGTAACAGGACCGGTAATGGTAAAAGTTGCTTCATCCAAATTCGTTGTTACAACAATAGCTGACAGAATTGGCACAATCTTCTCATAGGTTGCTTCAAAATGTATAGAGCCGTTTCCTTTAAGGGTGAGTGTTTTGCTCGGAGGTGTTTTATATCCTGCTACATCCTTGTAAGTAATGGTATATTCGCCTTCCGGAGCGCCTCTCACGATATAAGTTTTGCCCTTTCCATAGTAGTGTTTCGGTCCCTCGATTAAATATTCGGCTTCGTCTAAATTCGTATAAACCGTAATTATTCCTGTCTGTGAACCGATGGCATATGTCCATCCGCTGTCGTCGCCAAAGTACAGCGTCCCGTCTACTCCTATTGCGGGCGAGGAATAAATAGGAGCTCTTGCGTCAAATTCAAACAGTTCATTTCCTTTATCGGTTACGGCATAAAGAGTGCCGTCCAAAGTACCGAAATAAATTGTATCATCGGATGCTATACATGGGGAAGAATAGATTTTACTTCCTGCATTGAACTTATGAAGCAATGTCAAATTATCCGAAAGAATATAGAGAAAGCCGTCGTAAGACCCAAAAGCAAGGGAGCCATCGGAAAGGAGTCCTGCCGAAGAATATATTGCCCCGTTTGTCTTAAATTTATTTACGATGTCTCCCCCAAGTGTAAGTTTATAAAAATCTCCGTTTGTGGAACCAACATAAACATAATTATCGGAGATGAGAGGTGTAGCCCGAACTTTACCGCCAAGACTCGTTTTCCATAAAAGGTTTCCCTCATCAGTAAGGCAATAGAGATAACCGTCATCTGCACCGAAAATAACTTTTCCGGCGAAATATGCAGGGGAAGAATAAATGGGGGATCCGATATCGTATTTCCATTCTATCTCTGCAAGGTCATTTGAAAGATTCTTTGCATAAAAGAAACCATTATTTGCACCTACGTACAGCATATCGTTTACTATAAGAGGCGAAGAATAAAAATCTGCATTTATCGGAATTTTCCACTTTTTAGTCGCACTTGATAAATTAAATTTGTACAGATACGAAGGGTTTCCCCCCGCGATATAAGCATTTTCTTTGTAAATTATCGGAGTAGAGTAAATATTTTTGCCAATGGAAACGGAGAAAACCGTAGTACCTTTTTGAGGTTCAAAGCCAGCAAATATACCGTCAGTTGAGGCAAAAAATACAACCCCCCTACTATCAAAAACGGGAGACGCAAAAATGTGGTTGTCCAATCTGTGCTCCCATTTAAGCTCGTTACTTTTAGGACCCTCCAAAGAAGCCCTTCCCGTTCTCGCTGGATTTACCCTGAACATAGAAGCAGTTAATATTGTTTCGCTGCTTAGTAATTGCAAATCGACCAATGGAAATGCAAAAAGCAATATAATTAGGAAAGCCAAAAATTTTTTCATTTTCTATCATCCCCTCTCGAAGTATTTTACCATAAAAATAATCCGTTTCAAATATTCGAATTGCCTCACGTAAAAATCTATTCGAAATTGCATAGGAGAGGAGGAGGAATAAAATGAAGAAAAAAGAGATTTTGGAAGTATTCGAAAGAGGTGAGTATATGACCTCGTATTGGAGGAAAGTAAAATAGCCGTAGGGTAAAATCACCGAAACATTCATTATTAAATATTCCAAATAATAGCTCTATGAATCGTAACGATTTTGTATATAATTTAAGTGAGCTGGTCAAATGATATTTCATATAGAAAATTATATGAGGCAACACGGATGGAATAAGGGGTTTTTCAAAAATTCTTTCAAAATTCTAAAAACACATTTTATAACC
>JAGHAO010000021.1 GCA_021161495.1 Caldisericaceae bacterium
CTTTTCTCTCCCACTGCAACCATTTGAGCCATTATCTTCGGGAAGGCGGGCCTCTCCCTGAGTGCTTCGGAGAAACTTTCTCCGGATTTTATTTTCTCCTCCACGATGCCGAGTTCGGATACGTAAAACGCATTTGACGTAACTTTTGCCGCAGTTTCTATTGCACTTACAATATCTATGCCGCTTCTCAAAACAAGGGAAAGTGAATGGACAAACCGTGAAAGTGCACTAAATTTACTTATCTTTCCGAAAAGCGGAATTTGCACTTTAAGTTTATCCATAAAATATTTTCCCTTTTTGGTCGCGTAAATCAGTTTGTAACCTACATAAAAAAGCACAACGAGTAAGATTATAAATATATAATCTTTAGTAATAAACTTACTTACCGCAAGTAATATTCTCGTAGGTTCGGGAAGTTTCTGCCCTGCCTGACTATATATGGAAACAAATTTCGGAAGCACGTACACAAGCAGAAAAATCACAACAGCAGTCACAACGAAAACAACAAACTTGGGGTATGCAAATGCGGCACTGACTTTCTTTCGAATATCGTCTTCCCTTTCAAGGTAGTCCGCTATACCCCGAAGGACTCTGTCTAACGTTCCCGACTCTTCTCCGACTTCCAAAAGCCCGAGGTAGATCGGAGGAAAGATTTTTTTGTATTTTGAAAACGCATTTTTAATACTGCTGCCGCCTTCGATATCCTTTTTAATACCTAAAATAACCTTTTTAAAGTATTTGTTCTCGGTTTGCTCGGAGAGCCCGTCAAGTGCATCCAAAATGGAAAGCCCCGCTGCAATTAATGTGGCAAATTGCTCGGTAAAAAGTATGAGCTCTTCGCTTTTTACGGACGGAAACAATGTTTGAAAATTTATGTTGAAACTTTTTGCGGAAGTTTTTTTCAAAGAAACGGGGTATATTCCTCTTCCTTCAAGCAAAGAATGGGCTTCTTCAAGAGTTGCCGCCTCAATATATCCCTTTTCTGTTTTCCCTTCTTTGTTCTTCGCCTTATATAGAAAACGTGCCATTATATCTCGGCTACCACCCTTTCAACTTCATTTATCGTTGTAACACCGCTTAAAACCTTCCTGAACCCCGCTTCCCTCATTGTAATCATTCCGTTACGCACCGCATAATCTTTAATCTCGTCATAAGATGCGGATTGCTGAATTAAACGTCTCAGCGTCCTATCGACGGTAAGAATCTCGAAAATTCCGGACCTTCCCTTGTACCCCGTGAAATTGCAGAGAGGGCATCCCTTTCCGCGATACAAAGATTCAATGTTCTCCGTATGCAACACGGATTCTACAATCGCCAATTCCTCTTCGGACGGAGAATACTTTTCCTTGCAATTAGGGCAGTTTACTCTAACAAGCCTCTGTGCAACAACTCCTATAAGGGATGAAGCAATTAAATACGGTTCAAGCCCCAAATTCATAAGCCTCACCGGAGTAGAGGCGGTGTCATTCGTATGAATGGAAGCAAGTACCAAATGGCCTGTTAGGGACGCCTCCACCGCAGTTTTTGCAGTATCCAAATCTCGTATTTCACCGACCATTATTATATTCGGATCGAGCCTGAGGATTGAACGCAACCCGGAGGCAAACGTTATTCCCGCTTCTTCATTAATCTGAATCTGCGAAATACCGGGAAGATTATACTCAACAGGATCCTCAAGTGTGATTATTGTTTCCCGCCCCGTATTTAACGTGGAAAGTGCGGAATAAAGCGTTGTTGTTTTCCCGGAGCCCGTGGGGCCCGTTACAAGGATAATCCCATAAGGCATTTTTATGAGTTTTTTGAACGTCTCAAACTGCTCGGGAAGCATACCGAGCCTTTCCATAGGCATCAACATTTTTTGTTTGCTTAATATTCTTATTGTGAGTTTCTCTCCGTAACTTGCGCCTATGGAAGAAACGCGGAAATCGTAAAATTCATTCCTGTATTGAGCACTGAAATGGCCGTCCTGAGGCCTTCTTCTCTCCGCAATATCCATACCCGCGGAAACTTTTATCCTTGAAACGACGGAATCGGCAATTTCTTTGGGGATTGCAATGCTGTTATACATTATCCCGTCAATCCTATAACGCACTTTGGTATTAAATTGAGAAGGATCCAAATGAACATCCGACGCATTCTGAGAGATCGCATCGGACAAAATGGAATTTACAAGGCCCACAACGGAACGGTCTTCAGTAGCAGTTTCCGGAATAATGGGTATTACATTTTGTTGTTCGCTTCTTCCGCCCAATGCGGATATTACCTTTTCTGCCCTTGCTTTAAGATTATAAACCCTGTTAAGCGCCTGCTCAAACTCATTTTCCGTAATAAGAAAAGGCTTTATTTTGAGCCCGGTAATAAGGCGGGCATCTTCAAGCACATCGGGGTTTATCGGAGGTACACAAGCAACTTCAAGCGTTCCGTCGGTTTTTCTTAAAGGAATGATAAAATTATCGCGAATAAACTTTTCGGGAAGCAGTGAAACCACATTGGGATCAATGGAAAATTCTTCTATGTTTATGGAAGGAATATTCGTTTGTGTAGATAAAAGTTTTGAAAGTTCGGAAGGAGAAATAATACCTTTCTGAATAAGGATCTGCCCGAGCTTTTCATGTGTTTTTTTCTGCTCTTCAAGGGCATTCCTCAGTTGCTCTTCGGTTATTAATCCTTTTTTAAGGAGTAAGTCTCCTATCCTCTCTTCGGTTGCCATACAGGTATTTTACATTTTTTTCAAACCCAAGTCAAATATATCGGGAAGGATCTTCAAAATTTATGGTAAAAAGTATTGAAAATTTTCGAAAATCTGATATAAAACCACCGATAAGGTAATTCATTACCTTACTAATTCTTTGGAAGGGGGTGGCTGAAATGCGCACTGAAGGTAAACACATTATTATGGATGCTTCCGGCTGCAATCCGGAAATCCTGAACAACCTTGAAGTGTTAAAGCAGATCCTCAAGGATGCTGCGCAGAGAGCTAATGCAACTGTTTTGGATGTTGCATTTCACCACTTTACTCCTCAGGGAGTTAGTGGGGTGGTGGTAATTTCTGAGTCCCATCTCTCCATTCATACATGGCCGGAGTACGGATATGCCGCACTTGATTTTTACACGTGCGGAGATGCGGATCCGAAACTCGCCTGCGAATATGTTGCAGAAAAGTTAGGGGCAACGCACATCCATACTACCGAGATATTAAGAGGAGAGGAAGCAGATGGAAAATACCTCCACAGGCTGTTAAACACTAAGGAAGCGGAAAATGGGCAAAAAGTATCTGTACTTTCATGATTATTTTGCCGACGGCGAAGAGCATCTGCACGGTATAGAGAGGATATTAGCGGAAGCGAAAACTCCCTATCAATTTATGCAGATAGTGGAAAGCGCTTTCTTCGGAAAGATGCTTATCATTGATGGGGACGTGCAGTCGTCCGAAAAGGATGAATATATCTACCATGAAGCGCTTGTTCATCCGGCAATGCTTCTGCACCCGAACCCGAAAAAAGTTTTTATTTTCGGCGGAGGAGAAGGTGCGACACTACGCGAAGTGTTAAAGCATAAAACGGTGGAAAAAGCCATCATGATAGATATAGATGAGCGGGAAATAGAATTAAACAAGAAATTTCTTCCCGAATGGCATAAGGGATCCTTCGATAACCCGAAAGCAACTCTCCTCCATACGGACGCAAGAAAATTTATGGAATCGGGCGTATCGTCGGGATCCTGCAATGTAATAATAAGCGATTTAACGGAGCCGTTTGAAGCGGGCCCTTCCTACAAACTGTTTACAAAAGAATTTTTTGAAATTCTTTACGACAGGCTTACGGAAGACGGCATATTCGTACTTCAGGCTTCGTTGTTAAGGAACGTAACGTTCAGAATGCACAGGGCAATAAGGAATACACTTTCGAAAGTATTCCCCGTGATAAGAAGTTATTACATTTACGTTCCGAGTTTCGACACAACGTGGAGTTTCGTTCTTGCTTCAAAACAGTTTGACCCGAAAAATATTTCTCCCGAAAAAATAGATTCGCTTATAAATGAACGGATAGAAGGGGAATTGAAATTCTACGACGGAGAAACGCATTTGAGGATGTTCTCTCTTCCGAAAGACATAAGAAAAATCTTATCGGAAGACACGGAAGAGATAATAAGCGACGACAAGCCCCTTGTTCTCACAAGAAAAGAAGAAGTATGATTCTCATAAAGAACGGAACAATAATTACCGAAAACGAAATTATCGATAAGGGAGACGTTGTAATCGACGCCTCCCTTATTTCTTATGCGGGAAAAGGCAAACAATACAAAGAGAAATTTGATAAAATAATCGACGCCTCTAATTTTCTCGTAATGCCCGGTTTCGTGAATACCCACACGCACCTCGCAATGACTCTGATGCGCGGAATTTCCGATGACGTTCCGCTTCAAAAATGGTTAAACGAAATCATTTTTCCCATAGAGGCAAAACTCACGGGAAATGAAGTTTACATAGGCACGCTTCTTGCAATAGTCGAGTCCGTAAAAAGCGGGGTAACAACGGTTGCCGATTTTTACTTTCATATGGAGGATGTAGCGAAAGCCGTAAAGGAAACTGGGATAAGGGCAAATTTGGGTTTCGGGCTTGCTTCGAAATTTGATATGGACACATTAAAACTCAAAATCGCAGAAAAATTCATAGAAAAATATAACAATACGGAAAACGGACGGATTCTTGCAAGCTTTGCGCCCCACGCCCCTTACACCTGCACTCTGAAATTTATGAAGGCAATAAGCGAAAGAGCGCAAAAAATGAATGTAATCGTACACACGCACCTTCATGAAACGGAAAAAGAAATTACGGATTTCAAACGAAAATACGGAAAAACGCCCATTCAAAAATTGGAAGAGTTAGGATTTTTCAAAGCAAAAGTAAACGCCGCACATTGCGTTTATATGGAAGATACGGATTACAAAATACTAAAAGAAAATAATTCCGGTGTTGCGCTAAACCCTCAAAGCAATTTGAAATTAGGCTCGGGGATTCCGAACATTCCGAAAATGATAGAATACAACCTAAACTTGGGAATCGGGACGGACGGCGCCTCGTCAAACAACAACCTTGCACTAATCGAAGATATGCGCCTCACTTCTTTCCTTGCAAAAGGAGTTTCGAAAAACCCGGAACTTCTTCCCGCAAAAAAACTTGTTGAAATGGCAACAATGACCGGTGCAAAAAACATCGGATTTGAGAATGTCGGAGTAATTAAGGAAGGATACAAAGCGGATATAATCCTAATCGACAAGAATGCCCCAAATCTTACGCCTTTTACCGACCCCTACTCAATGGTTGTGTATTCGATGGAGCCCGGAAATGTGGATACTGTGATAATAGACGGGAAAATTGTTATGGAGAACCGCGAAATTCTCACAATCGACGAAGAGGAAGTTAAAAAAGAAGCTGCAAAATTAGTAAAGAAACTCTTAGGTTGAGAGTTTCTTTACAGCTTTTCGAATTCTTTCCACGGCAATTTTCAAATTTTCAAGCGAATTTGCATACGAAATTCGGATAAACCCTTCTCCGTATTTCCCGAACGTATTTCCCGGAATTGTTGCAACCCCGTTTTCCAGAAGTTTCATAACAAATTCATTGGAAGAAATCCCGAAGCTTTTAATATTTGGAAAAACGTAAAACGCACCTTCCGGTTTCAAAACACTCATACCTTTTATGTTATTCAAAGATTTCACGATAAAATCCCTGCGCTTTTTATACTCAACCACCATTTTGTCAACCGCATCCTGAGGGCCTCTCAGCGCCTCAATTCCCGCAATTTGAGTAAACGTTGCGGTACAGGAATTTGAAGAAACAAGAAATTTATTAAAAATCTTCGCTATGTTTTTCGGAGCGACGCCGTATCCGAGCCTCCAACCCGTCATTGCGTAAGTCTTTGAAAAGCCGTCAAGAATAATCGTTCTTTCCTTCATACCCGGAACAGACGCAATACTGTAAAATTTTCCTTCGTAAACAATCCTCGAATAAATCTCGTCGGACAAAACGTAGAAATCGTTTTTGATCGCTTGCTCCGCAATAAATTCGAGATCTTCTTTCGAAAAGATATTCCCTGTTGGGTTTGCCGGAGAGATAAGCACAAAAAGTTTCGTCTTGGGGCTTACGATACTTTTAAAATAATCCCTGTCAAAGGAGAATCCCTTTTCGTATTTCAAAGGCAAAGAAACAACTTTCGCCCCGAATAACCCTGCATCCGTTCTATAAGGATAATATCCGGGATCCTGCACGATCACTTCGTCCCCCGGGCTCAGAAGTGCCATCATCGTGTAAAAAATAATATTCTTTCCGCCGGGAACTACTACAACCTCATCAGGAGAAACGGATATTCCCCGCGTCTTACCGATATAATCGGCAATTTCCTCGCGGAGTTCCGGAAGGCCCTGTGAAGGCGCGTAATGAGTAAATCC
>JAGHAO010000189.1 GCA_021161495.1 Caldisericaceae bacterium
GGATTCCTATATCTTTTACTACAAGCATTGCATCCGTCAAAGAATCGGGAGAAGTCGTCTTATAGGGTAAGAGTAGAGCTTTAACATTTTTCCTTCCGAGTGCTTCTGCGGCAAGATAGGCAACAAGAGCCGAATCCACACCTCCGGAAAGGCCCAATATTCCTCTCTCAAAACCGTTGCTTATAGTTTCTTCTTTGATAAAATCCAAAATAAACTCTTTAACAAGTTTGTAATTAAGTGAAAGTTTTGTCATTTTAAATCCTCCGACGATAAAATACTGTCCAGATTCCTTTTGATAAGGTAAAAATCTTCTTCTCTCATTAGCGGGAAAGATTGTCTTCTGTAAAAAATATCCTCCGTTTCAATTTCGGCAAAAGAAAGATTCTCCTTCAGGATCCCGGAAAAACCGAGCACGCTACCGAAAGGCGTTTCCACAAAAGAACCTCCGTAAAAGCCCATTCCGTCTTCAAAACCGACACGGTTAACAAACACGACAAACTCACTGAAAAAGTTTGCATAAACGTATGCCGTATGTTCCACCATATATTGAATTCCGGGTTTGTCTCCTTCAAGCCCTCTTAGGGGCATATTACTCATTGCAAAAAGGAAATCGGCTTTTTGCGCATAAGCAAGAAAAGCAAGAGAAGGATGGAAAAAGTCTCTGCATATTAACACTCCTACTCTGCCGTATTTTGTGTCAAACACTTTTACTCTTTCTCCTCGCCCGAAAAATCTGAGTTCCTGAAACATTCCGTGAGTAGGGAGGTAGATCTTTCTATAAATGTTTTTCACTTTTCCGTTTTCAAGATAAATAGCGGAATTATACGGTATTTCATCCTCTCCTTTTTCCACGAGACCGAAGGATATATCGATATGTTTGCTCAACTCAAAAATGGGAGATAGCAATGTATCACAGGGCTTCAATGCAACTTCTTGAGTTAAATCGTTTAGTTTGTATCCCGTAAGGCTTAATTCCGGAAAAACCACTATGTCAGCTTTATTTTCTATGGCTTTTTCTATGAATTCCGTATGTTTTGAAATATTTTTGTCCAAGTCACCCAAATAAGGATTAATCTGTGCAAGTGCGATTTTAACTTTCATTTGATCTCCTTTTTCTTAAAAAGAAATAAAGTAACGGAAGGCCTAATGCGATAGTTGCTATCGCCTCTCCGATGCCTATCCATAAGGCACCTATAATATACGGCTTAAAGGCAAAATGCGTGAATACATAAGAAAAAGCTTTGCTTTTTTGTATGGTAAGCTGTCCGTTTTTATTGAGTAAACCGAGAAGGGTAGTTACGTAAAAAGAAACCCCGAAGGCGTTAACGAGGATCGGTGGGACAGGGGCAAGGAAGGCCGGTTTTTTTGTTTTGCCGAGCCAATACGTAAGCAAAGCGGCAATTAACGTAAAACTTGTTCCGAAGATCATATCTATGGGCCCGAAAGGAGACCCGATATTGGCAATAAAACACCCGATTGTTACGCCCCAAACCGCCTCGGGGAAAATATAGGGAAGCACTGTTAACGCTTCCGAAACACGAACCTGTATTTCACCGTAAGCAAAACTGTAAGTAAGATAAGTCAGAGCAACATAAAGGGCGGCTATTGCCCCCGCCCGTGCAATAAATCGGATCTTGCCTTTGTTCATCTCCGCCTGAATATTCCTCTTCTCTTAGGTTTTTCTTCTGTATCTTTTACGTTATTTTCGCTATTTTTAATGTCATTACTTTCTTTATTACTCGCATTTTCAACGGCTTTTTCCTGAGAATGTTTAATTTCATTTGATTCGGCTTTGCTTTTTTCAATATTTTCGTTTAGCCGTTTTAACTCGGCATCTTTTTCTATAATTTCTTTTTTCAGTTTTTCAATTTCGGAATTCAGCGTATTCTTTTCTTCTTCGAGCTGTTTGATTAACTTATCTCTACTTTTGATTTCTTTCTTGTAACGGGATACCGAACCAAAATAGAGCATAAGAGATATCAGCCACATTACGACAAAGCCCGCAAAAAACGCTACTATCGTTAGAAGCCCTACTGAAACCGCAGGAAATGTCCACCCGAAGAACTTCAAACTAACCACTGTAGCATTGTTTTGCAAAACAAAAACTATACTCGCAATTAAAATTACAAGCAAAATTGTTATAAAAATACTAAATTTTTTCATTTTTTACCTCCTTATTTGGTTTCTTTTATATTATAATACTTTCGACACGGTTTGCAATGAAAGGGAGTTTCGTATAATTAAGAAGGAGGCGAACAAATGGAAAAAGAAAAAAGTTTTGTTTTAAGGAGTTACATCGGGTTTGCCGGGATAACGGCATTCATCGGTTTGAATTGGTTTATGTGGGGTCCGCTCCTTGGTTCCGTAGTCGGGCCGAAGTATAATGTTTCCGGGTTTCTGCTTGCATTGTTTATAATTTCCGTGCCCCTTGCACTTGTATTTCTTTCTTACTTTGCGGGAGACCTTGCAGACAGAGATCCTAAAAAGACTACCGTAATCTCCGCGTTAATTTTACTCGTAGCAGTAATTGCGAGGCCTTTCACCCTTTTTAATTTTTACTTTTTGCTTGCCGATCAAATATTGCTCTCCATAAGCGCCGCATTTTGTTTTCCGTCATGGGCACCTTTAACTTACAGGTTATTTGAAAAGAAAAAGGCCGCATCTTTAATTGCAGGATTTACCGCGGCATTAACCGGGGGGCAAATAATTGCATTTCTCATTACGTATCCTCTTGTAAAGAAAATTTCTCTTTCCGGGGTTATGTGGCTATACGGCATAATCACGGCGGCAATTGCTTTATTCTATATATTCACAATAAGAAGCGGGGAGTTTCCGTATGAGCATACGGCAAATAAACGCCCAAGGCTAATAGAAGGCGTAAGAATCATCCTTTCGGAAAAATCAATGATTCCGTTAATGATAATATCATTTTTGGATATCGGCGTATTTTCATGGCTTGCCGGATGGCTTCCCAGCATTTTGATTACGCACAAAGGGATTACCCCCTCGCAAGCAGGCATAGTAAACAGTATAATACTTACAGGTTGCTTGATAGGTGCGGAAACAGCCTAATATTGCTCACCACATAAAAAAGGTGAAAGTATTCTTGCTTACACTGCCGTTAATTTGTGTGGCAATGCTTGCCGTTATTCCTGCCTTGAATAATTACTACCTTTTATTGGTAGATGCCCTTATATTAGGATTTGCGCTGTTTCCTATGTATCCTCTCGGCGTACATTTGCCCAGCGCTTATTCCAAAATCGGAGTTGCATTTGCGGGAGTAGGTGGTGCCATAATGCTTATTGCGGGAAATTTGGGCGGATTTATTTTCCCGGAACTCGGGGCAACAGTAACACAAATAAACAAAGCCATACTGCTATTCGGGATCATTCCGATGGTTTTAATGTTTGTTTCGGCACTATTTTTTAA
>JAGHAO010000146.1 GCA_021161495.1 Caldisericaceae bacterium
ATAATATACCAACAATGTGTAAAATGAAAGAGGATAAATATGCGTAGGAGAAATATTGTTGCAGGTCTTTTGTTATTTGTATTTGCTTTTACCGTTGTTTTTTTGCCGGGTCCGGATGAAAAGGCGGCAGATGCCGGAGAAAAAATGAACGGTGCCAATATTGTGTATTATTGGAAAGGAGATTGGGATAATGTTGCGCCCGTTCTGAATAGGTTGAAATCGGACGGTTTCAATCAAATTGCGATTTGTATAATTTGGTACCAGAAAACAAAAGACAGCGTTACGATAAGAGAAGATGAAAATATGTCCCCGCCTGACGAAAAAATTGTTTACCTCATAGAAGAGGCACATAAAAGAGGTATGGGCGTGATGCTTCGTCCTTATGTGAACATAGAGGAAGGGAACAGCTGGGAAGGGCAGATAGATTTCGGGAACAATTCTTCGCTTTGGGGTAGGTGGTTTGAAAGTTACGAGCGATTTGTTCTTCATTATGCGAAAATTGCGCAAGAAGAAGACGTGGAACTTTTTTCCGTGGGAGCGGAACTCGAAGGCACGGTGAATGAAACGGGGCACTGGGAAAAGGTTATCAAAGATGTTAGGAAAGTTTACAATGGAAAAATTTTATATGCGGCGAATTGGGGTAATGAAGAAAACGTCAAATTTTTCGATAAACTCGATTATATAAGTTTGGACTTTTACCCTACCCTATCGGAAAAGAAAAATCCTTCGGAAAGCGATTTTGAAAACGCCCTGCGAAACGAATGCATTCCGCAACTCAGATCCCTGTATTTGAAGTATAAAAAGCCGATTATCCTTTCCGAAACGGGGTTCAGGTCGATAGACTCCGCTTATACGGATCCTTGGGATTACGAGAAAAAAGGAAAAACGGATTACGAAATGCAGGCGGAACTTTACAAAGCGATTTTGAACACTCTTTACAAAGAGGATTTCATAAAAGGAATTTTCTTGTGGTATGCACCTCCTTCTTTAACGGAATATACGGAAGATTTTGACAAATATTACAAAAACGATTACGCATTTTTTGACAAACCTGCGGAAGAAGTGATTAAAAGAGTTTTCCTTTCATCCGAAACAGGTGAAACTGTTAATCCTCTTCTTTCCGTAAATTCGGCGGCGGCGTGCTATTCGGAAAACGAAAGCTATATTAGGGATCTTACGTCCCACCTGGACCTTATTGTTCTCCAAACGCGTTTTTTGGATCCGAAGTTTGTTTCTTCCGTTTCCGAAAAAACGCTTGTTGCGGGGTATGTGTCGATTCTCGAATTCGACGGAGAAAAAACGGATTTTGAAAAATATAAACTGAAAGATGCCGTGATAGGCAACAATAACAATTGGGACTCTCCGATTATGAACATAAATAACAAAAATTACAGGAATTACGTAATTCGGCAAATTCGGGACGTATTTGATTCGGGTGCGCAGGGAGTTTTTCTCGATACGATAGACGATGTCGAAAATTTTCCCGAACTTAAAAAGGGCACAATAGAATTTGTAAAAATGCTCCACCAGAAGTTCCCGGATAAGTTTTTTATAATGAACAGGGGGTTTGCAATTCTGGATGATGTTGCTGACGATATACAGGGTGCTTTGTTCGAGGATTTCGGGACATATTACAATTTCGACAAAAAACGTTATGAGGTTTTTTCCGAGAAAGACCTCGACTGGATTAACAAAATGGCATTGAAGTTGCGGAAATATCAAGACCGGGGAAAAATAAGAGTTTTTGCGTCCGGATATGCACCATCCCAATTTTCACCCCTCGTTTTATTCAGTGAATTGCTTGCGAGAAAATACGGGTTTGTGTTTTATGCATCCGACATTTGGATAGAGGATGTTTACCTGCATTTTAGATATCCTTTCCCCCGTGTTATCCGTGTGTTTGCGGAATGAAATATAGAACGATAGAAAGAGAATCCCGAGCGGAACAAACGATTAAGAAGTCAAAATTTATCGCTACGGCAAAACCGGTTTCCAGCCCGGAGGAAGCGGCGGAGTTTTTTGCAAAAATTTCGAATGAGTTTAAGAAAGCGACGCACAACGTTCCCGCATACAGAATCGGTGCCGGAAAAAACGAAAAAATTTATTACAGCGACGACAGGGAGCCGTCGGGGAGTGCGGGGCTTCCCGTGTTCAATGCGATAAAAAGCGTAGGAGTTACAAATTGTGCTGTTGTGGTTACGCGATTTTTCGGAGGGATAAAACTCGGAGTGGGCGGGTTGATACGTGCATACCACTCTGTTGCAAAAGCGGCGTTGGAAGCGGGCGGAGTGAAAGAAATAAGTATTAAGGTAGCGGTAAAGATTTGCTTCCCTTATGAAGAAACACGCCTTGCGATGTATTTAGTGCATAAATTCAATGCGAAAGTCATAGGTGAGGAATACGGAAATAAGGCGCAGTTAACTTTGCTTATCGATGAGGACTTGCTGAAGAGTTTTTCGGAAGCAGTAAAGGAAAAAACCGGGAAAATCGTCTTTTGTTGAATCCCATCGGGTAAATTTTTTTTAATCGATGGTGTATAGTATAAGGTTTTTGCGTAAAGTATGGCTTTTTGCTGTCCGGAAAATTACTTTTACATAATCATACTTTTTAACATAAAAAGGTTAGTAAATCCGCATCAACACGGTTCTTTCGGCACATTGC
>JAGHAO010000127.1 GCA_021161495.1 Caldisericaceae bacterium
ACGCCCTTCCCGTAGCGTCCGCTCAGGTTAAAAGCGCAATTATCCTTGCAGCGCTTACTGCGGACGGGGAAACCGAAATTACGGAAAAGGGCGTTTCGCGAAATCACACGGAAATTATGCTGAAAGAGTTCGGCGGAAAGATTTCGATAAGCGGGCGGAAGATTTTCGTTTCCCCGCTCGATACCGCACCGAAAGGAAGAAAAATTTTCGTTCCGAACGACTTTTCCTCTGCCGCATATTTCATCGCCGCAGCGCTTATTACGAAAAACAGTTCGATTTTGCTGAAAGACACGGGAATAAACGAAACGCGTTCCTATTTTTTGAAAAAACTTTCAGAGGCAGGCGCAAAGGTTTCCACAGGAAACATACGCATCAAAAACGGGGAAAAGATCGCCGACGTATACGCGGAAAGTTCGGATTTGAAGGGCGTTTCCGTTTCGAAAGAAGAAGTCCCGCTCCTTATAGACGAACTTCCCCTTATTGCCGTCTTGGGCGCGGTGTCCGAAGGGAAAACCGTGATAAGAGGAGCAAAGGAGTTGAGGTTCAAAGAAACGGACAGGATAAAAGCGGTGTGCAAAAACCTCAAAGCACTCGGAGTTCCGTGCGGAGAATTCGAAGACGGGCTCGAAGTTCACGGTGTAGGGAAAATCGAGGGAGGTTCGGTTGATAGTTTCGGAGACCACAGGATAGCGATGTCTTTCTCCGTTCTTGCGCTTTCCTCGAAATACGGCATTACGGTCAAAGGTGCGGAGTGTGTGAAAATTTCGTTCCCCGAGTTTTTCGACATCTTGAAAGGGGTTGCAAATGGATGAATTCTTCCTCGTAGGGCACAAAATTTCCTATTCGCTTTCCCCGAAAATTTACAACGAATTTTTCGAGAAAAACAGAATAGACGCACATTACGGCATCTTCGACGTTTCTCCCGAAAACTTCGATTCGGAAATCAAAATATTTCTCGCAAACGAGAACCTGAAAGGCTTTAATATCACAAAGCCCTATAAAATACGCATAATACCGCACCTCAACATACTTTCTTCGGAAGCGGAGGAATTGGGTTCCGTAAACTGCGCCGTGCGGTTCGGAAACCTTTTTAAGGGGTTCAATACGGACAAGGCGGGGTTTATCCGCTCAATCGAAAAGTTCGGCTCCGAAATAAAAGGAAAAAGCGCACTCGTTTTAGGCGCTGGCGGAGTTGCACCCGCTGTTGTGAGCGGGCTTTCCGAAATCGGGGCATTGAAAATTTTCATCGCAAACAGGACATTCGAAAAAGCGGAAAAACTTGCGGAGCGTTTCGAAAGAGCAAAAGAAATTCCCGTATCGGAGATTCCGGAAGTTGCACCGGAATGCAAAATAATCGTGAATGCGACAACCGTGGGGCTTCACGGAGGAAAAAGCCTTGTCCCGGAAAGTGCGGTTAGAAGCGGACAGATTCTTTACGACCTCATATACAACCCCGAAGAAACGGACTTCCTGAAAATAGGGAAGAAAAAAGGGGCAATTGTTATGAACGGCAGGAAAATGCTCGAAGAACAGGCAAAAGAAAATTTGCGGATTTGGGGGTTTTTGAAATGATAAAATACGTTTCCGCGGGGGACTCTCACGGAGAAATGCTTATCGGGATTATGGAAAACCTTCCCGCAGGTTTAACTGTAAACGAAGAGGAAATAAACTTTTATCTGAGTTTGAGGCAGAGAGGATACGGGCGCGGCACAAGAATGAGGATCGAAAATGACAAAATTCATATAGTAAGCGGGGTTTCAAACGGAAAAACGACGGGCGCACCGCTCGGGTTCCTCGTAAAAAACAGGGATTTCGAAATTAACAAAACGAAAAGGGAGTTCACCGTCCCCCGCCCCGGGCATTCCGACTATGCGGGAAGCGTAAAATACGCATTTGAAAATGCGGCAATTCCCTCCGAAAGAACAAGTGCACGGATAACGGCGACGGACGTTGCGGCGGGAGCACTGCTCCTCGAATACCTTAAACTGTTCGGAATAAAAATCTTCTTCTTTGTAAAAAGTGTCGGGAAGTTTTCCGTAAGAAGTTTTCCGTTTGACAAAAAAACGTTTGAATACGCACTTTCGAATGATTTGCTCGCACCGAGCGAAGATGCGTATTCGGGATTCAAAAGAGAGATAGACGAGGCGATTAAACGAAGAGATTCGATAGGCGGAGAAGGAATAGCCGTTTTGAAAAATGTTCCTCCGGGAATCGGGGGATACGGAAATTTCACAGACAAACTCGACGGGATAATCGCACAGTTTGTGATGAGCGTTCCGTCCGTAAAATACGTCGAAATCGGAAATTTTGATTCCTCAAAGTTCGGAAGCGAATTTCACGACGAAATGTTCGTAAAGGACGGCAAAATTTTCAGGAAAACGAACAACGCGGGAGGAATAGAAGGCGGGCTTTCAAACGGGGAAGACATTATCGTGAAGTTCGGGTTCAAGCCGATACCCACGGTGCTTAGGGGCGTGCGATCTGTTGACATAAAGGATTTTTCGAGCAGAAAAACGGTTTACGTTCGTTCGGACACGTGCGTTGTGCCTGCGGGCACCGTCGTTTCGGCAATGAAGATTTCGATTGCGCTTTCGCAAGTTCTCTCCGAGCAGTTCGGAGGAGATACGGTATCCGATGTATCCGATAATTTCAGGCGCTATCTTTTAAGGAGGAAGAAATTTTGGCAAAGATAACGCTTTTCGGGTTTATGGGCGCAGGCAAAACTTCCGTGGGAAGAGAACTTGCAAGACGCCTCGGCATTCCCTTTTTCGACTCCGATACAATTATAGAAGAAAAATTCGGAAACATTTCCCGAATTTTCGAAAAAAAAGGAGAGGCGTTTTTCAGAAAAGCGGAAGAGGAAACCGTTACGGAAATCTTACGCAAAAAAGGGGATTTTGTTCTCTCTTTGGGAGGGGGAGCCGCGCTATCCGAGAAAATCCGGAAGACTGCAATTACGGAGAGCATTCCGATTTATCTCAAATGCAGAGTTAAAACCGCGTTCAAGCGCGTTGAAGGAAGCGGAAGGCCTCTTGCGAAAAACTTCGAAACCTTTGAAAAACTTTTTTCCGAAAGAAAAGAACTCTACGAAAGTTTGCCGTTTTTTGCGGATACGGAGAGAAAAAGCGCGGAGGAAATTGCATCCGAAATCGAAAACTTTCTATCGCCGGAGCATTTCTCAAAGCCGCACAAAGCGGAAATTTCCGTTATTTCTATATCCGAAACAAAAAAGCGTTTCAAGGGTTTTTACATTACCGATAAAAACGTTTTCAAACTCTACCGTCCTCTTTTCAGCGGAAGAAAAGGGGTTTCGATTCCGCCCGGAGAAAATTCCAAAACAATGCGGACCGTCCTTTCAATTTACGAAAAACTTCTCTCTTACGGCATCACGCGGAACAATTTTATAACGTATGCGGGAGGCGGAGTCGTAGGCGACATTGCAGGATTTGTTTCCGCAACTCTGCTCAGGGGAGTGCCGCTCGTTGCTATTCCCACAACGCTCCTTTCAATGACGGACAGCGCAATCGGTGGAAAGAACGGAGTAAACCTTCCGCAGGGGAAAAACCTTATAGGCACTTTTTACTTTCCCGAATACACTTTGATAAACCCGATTTTTCTGAACACACTCCCTGCAAGCGAGATAAAAAACGGAAGCGGAGAAATTTTCAAATATGCGGTGCTTTCGGAAAACGGTTTGTTTGAAATTCTGGAAAAAGCGGAAGGCGATGTTTTCAAGTCGCTCGTTTCAAAGGAAATCATTGCAAAGAGCGTGAAGGAGAAAATCAAATTCATCGAAGAGGATCCGTTCGACAGAAAAGGGATAAGGGCGTTTTTGAATTTGGGGCATACGGTGGGGCACACAGTCGAAAAACTTTCATCTTTCAGCGTAAAACACGGAGAGGCGGTTGCGTTCGGAACAATCGTTTCGGCATTCTATTCGCTCAAAAACGGGTTCATAAAAAAGAGGGATTATAACCGCATCATTGCACTTTATAAAAAGATGGGGTTTTCTCCGCCGGGATCCGCATTTTCATACGAAGATGTTTTGAATGCGATGATGTTCGACAAAAAGAGGGAAGGAGGAACGATATTCTGGATAGTCCCGGTAAAATACAACAAATGCGTTTCCGTTCGAACGGACATAAAAGACATAGCAAAAGCATACGAGGAGGTTGCAAATGAAAATACTCGTAATTAACGGGCCCAATATGAATATGTTAGGGAAAAGGGAAAAGCGTCTATACGGAGAGAAAACTCTTTCCGACCTCGAAGATGCGGTGTTCGAAGAGGCAAAAAGATTGGGCATTGAAACGGAATTTTTTCAAACGAATTACGAAGGTGCAATCGTTGAAAAAATTCAGCAGGCGGACAGCGTGTTCGACGGAATAATCCTTAACCCGGCAGGGTACACGCACACGAGCGTTGCAATAAGAGACGCGATCGCCTCTGTGGATGTGCCCGTCGTCGAGGTGCACATCACAAACATCTTCGCACGCGAGGATTTCAGGAGCAAATCGGTTACCGGCGGAGCGGCAAAAGGCGTTATTGCGGGGCTCGGAATTTACGGATACGTCCTTGCGCTGAAATTCTTTGCCGACATATTTTCTTCCTGACCCGCTTCGGCATCTTTGTTTACACACCCTGCTATCCCGGACTTGTTTTCTTATCCCGCCGTCATTGTGTACAATACT
>JAGHAO010000062.1 GCA_021161495.1 Caldisericaceae bacterium
ACCTTTCTTTTTCCCGGGCACTGCCATCATACCTACGTTAAAGTTTGCTTTTTCAAGAATTCCGTTCAAACCCGAGGTGGAATGAAGAATAAATACAGCCTTTCCGTTTTCGAAATCGGGAACCGCGGTATTCCGATTCTTCTGAACGCCTTCCGGCATTGCACGATATTTGTGAGACAGATCGATATAGAACTGAATTGCCTCTATTACCCTCGGATCATTGAAATTCACTTCTGTGGGGCTCTTAAAGATATTCGTTCCGTTTCCGAGTGCAAGCGGTTGGAATAACCAATAAGGCCAGCCCGAAGGCCATTCAAAAGAAGTAAACAATGGGCGGGAGATTAGGTTTTCATCGAATTGGACAATTTTGCAGGAACGGAGAGAACGGATGGAAAAGCGGATATACGGGTAGTGGAATTTTATTCGTAAGAAAAGAATAAAATTCTTGAAATAATTGTTTCTGACGGTGAAAGGAAAGTTTCAACACGCGAAACTCCGATGCATTCAAAACAAAAAGAATTAAAAAGCGACCGGATAAACAGCGATAAGGCGTTGGAAATTGCACTAAGCACTTATAGGAAGAAAGATTTCGAAGATTGGTGGATGGGACTTGTAAACGGAAAAAATGCACCGGAATGGAACATTAATTTCAGAAGAAAAGGCAAGAAACCGTTTTGAACCTAAAACTCCCGTCCTTTATATCTATATAATCTAAAAGTTCCAATATTAGTCTCTTTACCCTGCTTTTAACCTTTTTCTTAAAATGGTTGTAATTATACCTATGATAAACAGGACAAGAAACCGTTCCGATGAAATAATGAAACCTTTCCGTCACCCTGAAGTGTATAAATTCAGGGTCTTAAGTATAGGGAACACATTTCCCTCGAAACTCCTTTTCTCTTTTTGTCACCCTGAGCGTTTTTTTGCGAAGGGTCTCAGGTAAAATACGAGATGCTGAAACGAGTGCAGGATGACAAAATACGAGATTCTTCGTCACTCACTTCGTTCGTTCCTCGAGAATGACTCCATCCTGTCACCCCTGAGCGTATTTTGCGCTTTTTTCCTTGGCATGCATTATGCCAAGTGGGTCTCGTTTTTTATTTCTTATTCAAAGTACACTCCGGATAGGGAAAAGATGAGATGTTGAAACAAGTTCAGCATGACTTTTTAACCTCTGTCACCCTGAGATGTATTAACTCAGGGTCTTTAAATCGAGGGAACGCATTTCTCTCGAACTCCTATCCTCTCTCGTCACCCTGAAATGTATTAATTCAGGGTCGCATTTTTTCTAATTCACCTATAAAGTGTACTTCAAAAACGGTAAAATATGAGACTCTGAAATAAATTCAGAGTGACAAAATAAAGATCCTGAAATAAATGCTCGCCTTCGGCTAGGAAAAGAATGTGGAATAATATTCGATAAGTATTTATTTTAGTGATATTAAATAAAAATGCCCGCCTTCCGGCGGGCATAATAAAAAATTTAATAACCTAACAATTTTTGGGAAATTGCGTTTTGCTTATTTATAAAATCCTCTTCGTTTAATTTTACAAAGTGCCCTTCCTCGATCACAACTTCACCGTTTATCATAGAGAAATCCACCTGCTTTGCATCGCAAAGAACAAGCGATGCAACAGGGTCATTTAACCCGCCTGCAAACTCCAACCTATCCGTTTTAAAACCTATTATGTCGGCTGCTTTACCCTCTTCTATGGAACCTATTTCTCTATCCATACGCAGCACTTTTGCTCCGCCCGTCGAACCCATCTTCAACGCTTCCCGTGGGCTCAACGCGTCGGCACCGTATTTGACTCTCTGCAAGAGCATTGCATTCCTTATTTCCATAAGGAAATTTCCCGTATCGTTTGAAGAACTTCCGTCAACTCCTAGGCCTATTTTTATATGTGTATTTTTCATCTCGGAAACTCTTGCGATTCCGGAGCCAAGCCTCATATTTGACGTGGGGCAGTGTGACATCCCCACATTGTTTTCCGACAACTTCTCTATGTCTTTATCGGAAAGGTGCACAAGATGGGCAAACCATACACGCGAATTTAACCAACCCAATTTCTCCATATAATCAACAGGCCTCAAACCGAATTTTGACAAGCAAAATTCTTCTTCATCCTTAGTTTCCGCAAGATGTGTGTGCAAAAGCAGGTTGTATTGCTCCGCAAGTTTAACGCTTTCTTTCATCAAATCTCCGGTAACGGAAAAAGGAGAGCAAGGTGCAAGAGCGACTCTCCGCATAGAAAACGGAGAGTCATCGTGATATTTTTCAACCACTCGAATCGAATCTTTTATAATTTCGTCTTCAGTCTGAACAACCGAATCGGGCGGAAGTCCGCCGTCTTTTTTGGAAAGAGACATACTGCCTCTTGTTGCGTAAAAACGAATACCGGTTATATCAGCACCTTCCATTTCCGCATCAATAAGGTTAGGATGTCCTTTCGGGAAAAGATATAAGTGATCCGTCGTCGTTGTAACACCGCTTTTCATAAGTTCCATCGTTGCAACAACAGTTGAAATCATCACTGCTTCTTCGTCAATATTTTTCCATTTCTCGTAAAGAAAAACAAGCCAGTCGAAGAGTTTTGCGT
>JAGHAO010000111.1 GCA_021161495.1 Caldisericaceae bacterium
AATCGTAATACGTACCCCGCATTTTTTCGAATACCTTTTCATAGCATTTGTCGAACACGACGGGAAGAATGAGTTTTTCCACGTCTTGGAAATCCCTCAGCGTATTAATAACTTTTTCGGACGAATTTTCTTTTTCGCTGCCGAACGGTTCAAATGCAGTAATAAGTATTTTCATCTGAACAGGACTCCCACGTATTTTACGACAACGGACGACGCTTTGGGCCTTACCGCTTTTTCCGTAATTCTCGCCGCTTTTTCGCGGAGTTCATCTTCTTTCTCCTTTAATTTTTCCTCGAGTTCCGCTTTAAGTTCTTCTATTTTTTTCTCCGCTTTCTCCACGTCTTCTTTCGCTTTGTCTATTTTAAGCTGCGCGCGTTTTCTTCTTGTCGTTGTCCTTGCCGCTCTGCTTATGCTTCCCCTTATGCTTCTTCCCATAAGTGCGGAGAGCACCCCTGCGCCTATGTCAATCCCTGTTTGCTGGGTTATTGCGCGGAGCGCGGCTTCCGCATCCGCAAGCCTGTTCTTTGCCGTTTGCAATTTTTCCTCCGCCCTTTCAATTTTGTCTTCGTATTTTTCCTTTATTTTCTCAAGTTTGTCTTCCATCACTTCTTTAAGGCGCTCATTGAGCCTGTTTACAAAATCTTCTTTGCTTTCCCCGTTTTTGCTGTATTCCTTGAAGAACGGGCTGTAAAAAAGTTTTATTTCGTTTCCCTTTACGTATTGTTTGAAAATGTTTTTAATCTTGGAATAGGATTGCTTTTTGAGAAGGTAATTCGGAATGTTGCCGAACGTTGCGTTCTTCGGAACCGTAGAATCGGCAACCGGCGATTTGTCGAGTTCTTCTATTACGTTTTCTATTTCAAGGATACTATCTCCCGCTTTTGCGGCGAGCCTGAACGTTTTTTCAAGGTATAAATTTGCCTTGTCGTTTTGGTAAAGCGATTCCACTTCTCCGTAAACATAAGGTATGTAAGGGCCTTCTCCGTGGTTTTTTTCGAACAAAACGGGAACATCTTCCGGAAAATCAGGCAAATACTGCTTTTTGCTTTTTGTCTCCGCAACAGGTTCTTTGCTTACCGCTTCGGATTTTTTATCCGCCATCAATTTTTCTATTTGAAGTTTTGTCAGAGGCCCTCTCAAATAGTTCATCGCCCATCTTGAATTTATTAAAACGGGCTTGTCTGCGTGGACGTCGTGCAGTAAGAATGTGCGCGGTTTCAACGTGCCTAAAATTTTGTCGAAATACTTTCTGTCCAGAGCGCTGCCGTTTTCCTGCAAGGTGCCTTCCAAACCGGAAAGAACTCTGTCTTTGTCGTTTTCCTGTTGGAGTTTTCCGATGAGCCACGTTCCCGCATTCGTCAGCCCTTTGTAATCGATGTCAACCGGGTTCTGCGTTGCAAGGATTACGGAAACCCCGAACGCTCTTGCCTGCTTCATCAGGGTGAGCAAAGCGTGTTTTGACGGCGGGTCTTTCGGGTAAGGAGGGAAATATCCGAATATTTCGTCAAAGTAAAGAATCACTTGCGGCATATCTGTTCCGGGCTGCATTCTCATCCAGGAAAGAAGTTCCTGCAGGAACAGGGTTACAAAAAACATTCTTTCGCTTTCCGAAAGGTGCGCTATGTAAAATACGGAAACCCCCGGTTTGTCTCCGCTCTTGATGAAGTAATCGATATTCAAAGGCGCTCCGCCGAGCCATGTTTGGAACGAAGGAGATGCGATAAGGGCGTTTATTTGCATTGCAAGTTCCAGCCTGTCTTTCTTCGGGAAGAAAGAGTCGACAGGGAAGACGCCGAGCTTTTTGAAAGGCGGTTTCTGAATTCTCATAATCAGATCTTCGATCGTGATATTTTCTCCTTTTGCCCAAGCGGTGCTTATTATCGTGGAAATTAAAATATGTTCCCTACTTTTTATCGGGTCTGCGTGAATTCCTATGAGACCCAAAATGGCGGTTGTGATCCCTTTTACCTTTTCTCCTATTTCCTCTTCGTCGAGATCTCCCTCCGGTTTTTTAAATCCCTGCAACACGCTTACCGGGATTCCGCTTGTGGAGCCCGGCGTAAAAATTCTGTAATCCGCGGCGTTTTTCAGTTTTTGCAGCCTGTCAGGCCCTATATCCCAGCTTGCAAGCCCTTTGCGCCACTTTTCTGCAACGGCCTCTGCGTACATATCCACACTCATTCCCTTTCTTTCCGCTTCGTCTTTGTCGATCCAGGGTTTAAATTCTTCCGCGCTGAGCGAGGGGAATGTGAGTAAAAGGTTTGTCAGGTCGCCTTTCGGGTCGATTGCGAGCACGGGGATTCCGTCAAGAATCGCTTCTTCCAATGTGACAATTGCCATTCCGGTTTTTCCGGAGCCTGTCATTCCCACGATAACCTCGTGCGTGGAAAGATGCTTTGTTTTGTAAAAAAATTTGTCTTTCAGTTTCCCGCTTTTCGGGTCAACCGTTTTTCCTATGTAAAGGTCTTTTTTCGTATCCATTCTCGCACTCCTTTTTAATATAGTCTTATTCATTATAATTAATTGTTTGTAAAACGAAAATTTTTACGTTAATAAAAATTGCGGAAGAGTTGTGCCGCACCCTCCCGCAATCATAATTGCAAAATTCGATTAATTTACAGAATCTCTCCTAACAGTTTGAGGTGCTGCAAAATAAGGCGGGTTATGAGGAAATTCTTGCGGACAAATTCCGTGCCGTTCTCTCCCAATTCTCTCGCAAG
>JAGHAO010000040.1 GCA_021161495.1 Caldisericaceae bacterium
AAGATACGCCGGGGTTCCAGAAACCTTTCGCCGATGTTAGGGTTCGTCAGGCTATAAATTACGCTATCAACAAAGCGGACATAGTGAAGAATCTTTATAAGGGAACCGCAGTGGTTGCTAAGAATCCCATTCCGCCCACGCTTTGGGGTTATAATGATGAAGTTCAGGACTACGAATATAACCCTGAAAAAGCAAAAGAACTTTTGAAAGAAGCAGGTTATCCGAACGGTTTCAAAACGAATTTATGGGCAATGCCCGTGTCACGTCCGTATATGTTCGATCCGCGTAAAATTGCAACGGCAATTCAGGCTGACCTTAAAAAAGTCGGTATTGATGCCCAGATCGTTTCATATGATTGGGGCACTTATTTACAGAAAACGGAAAATGGAGAACATGCAATGTGTTTGTTAGGTTGGACGGCAGATTACGCTGATCCCGACGATTTCTTGTATGTTTTATTGGATCCCGATGCTGCGACTGTAGGTTCTGCAGGTAATGTCGCGTTCTACAGAAATCCGAAAATACACGAACTTAATATGGAAGCTCAAAGCACAACCGATCATAATAGAAGAGTGGAGATTTATAAACAGGAACAGGTTATCATTCATAATGATGCTCCGTGGGTGCCGCTTGCTCATGCAAAACAAACACTGGTGTTTAGGAAGAATATTAAGGGGTTCGTCCTTTATCCTACGGGGGACTATCATTTCGATACAACTTATATAGAACAGGAAAATAAATAGAGTGTAGATCCTAAAGTTAGAGTGCAGGTTGTAATTTGGGCCTGCACTCTAACAGGATATTGGGAGGAAATATGAGGAATTATATTATAAGGAGGGCTTTAAATTTACTTTTAGTATTATTTATAGTTTCCGTATTGATATTTCTTTTAATAAGGCTTGCTCCCGGAGATCCGGCAAGAGTGATGGCGGGCGAACATGCATCTCCCGAGGCACTTGCTGCGATGAGAAAACAATGGGGCTTAGATAAACCTATTGTAGAGCAATATATTATATGGCTCGGACATGCATTGAGGGGAGATCTCGGGCGGTCCATTCAATCTCATGAATCGGTGTTAAGAGAATTATTGCTTCGTTTCCCAAATACGTTTGAGCTTTCTTTATTTGCCATTATCTTTGCACTGCTTATTGGCCTTCCTGCGGGTATTATTTCCGCAGTGAAACGTTATTCAATATTTGATTACGGCAGTATGATCCTCGCTCTTTTCGGGGTATCTATGCCTGTATTTTGGTTGGGCATAATGCTTCTTATGATTTTCGGAATTGAACTAAATCTCCTGCCCATTGGTGGCAGGCTTAGCGTATATATAAGTCTGAAACCTATTACACATTTTTATTTAATAGATTCATTGCTGGAATTAAATTTTCCGGCGTTTTTTGATGCGATAAAGCACCTTATTTTGCCTTCCATAGCTCTTGGAACGATCCCTATGGCGTTTATCGCAAGGATTACACGCTCCAGCATGCTCGATGTTTTGCATCAGGATTATATTAGAACAGCACGTTCCAAAGGCCTTGCCGAAAGTAAGGTAATAAGAAAGCATGCTTTGAGGAATGCACTTATACCTATTCTAACTGCTGCCGGGACGGAGTTTGCATTGCTTATGGGGGGTGCAATACTTACCGAAACCGTTTTTTCTTGGCCCGGTATAGGCACTTATATAGTTCAGGCAGTTAATGCGAGAGACTATCCTGCGGTCCAAGGTTCTGTAATATTTGTCGCACTGCTTATTTCTATTGTGAATTTAGCTGTGGATATTACCTATGCTTACGTAGATCCGCGAATTCATTATAAATAGGAGGTATACTAAATGCATCACTCCATACTGTTCGATACAATGAGATCTTTGAGAAGGAACAAAGCTGCTATGTTTGGGCTTTTAATAATTATCGCTTTTTTGCTTATGGCCATATTTGCCCCGAAAATTGCGCCTCATAATCCGCTTGTGCAAAATTTGGGAAACAACCTCAAACCCGGTTTTTGGGCAGGTAATCATAACAATTTGTTAGGGACCGATGAATTTGGAAGAGATCTCTTAAGTAGAATAATTTATGGTTCCCGTATCTCACTATCCGTGGGGTTTATAGCCGTTGTTATCGGTGTGCTACTCGGTGCGAGCGCAGGGATCATTGCAGGTTTTCTCGGTGGCTGGGTGGACGAGGTAATAATGCGAACTGTTGACGTTATGTTCTCGCTTCCCTCCATATTGCTTGCTATTGTTATCGTAGCGATATTAGGAAGAGGTTTGGACAAAGCAATGATTGCAATAGGGATTACTTATGCTCCGCAAATTGCCAGAATAGTCCGCTCGGAAACTTTGACCGTTGCGAACACCGAATATGTGGAAGCCGCAAAAGCAATTGGTTCACCAAGCGGGTATACGATGTGGAGGCATATTTTGCCTAACGTAATGTCTCCTATTATCGTTTACGGAACTTTGAGCATAGGTAGCGCCATACTTGATGCGGCTGCCCTCGGATTTTTAGGCCTCGGTGCTCAACCTCCCACACCGGAATGGGGAGCAATGTTGGCTGATAGTTTCCATTCGATTACAGGAGGTTATTGGTGGGTCGAAACTTTCCCGGGTATTGCAATAGCACTTACCGTGCTTGGCTTTAACCTTTTAGGCGACGGCTTGCGTGATGCGATTGACCCGAGGCTCAGAAACAAACATTAGAATATTTTTGGAAAATGCTTTTTAAGTTTTTCTGAGTTTCTTGAGCCCTTTTTTAATAACAAAGTATGCCGTTGTGATTTCTTCCGCTTTTAGGATTTTAAGTATTGCAACGTAAACTATTGCAAATACTACGGCGGATATAAGCAGGTTCAGAGCTAAAAACCAGTTTGACGGAGGCAACACTTTATCAAGATATTTGAACGATAGAAACATTACAAATATTCCGATTGCGGATCCTATTGTTAGTTTTATTATGGAGGCTACAATCTTTTTTCCGCCAAGCGAGCCGATTTTCCTCCTTAAGAATATTATCAAAAGAAACATATCAATGTAAAGCCCGATACTCACCGCAAGTGCTATCCCCGAGTGTTGCATTCTTTTTACCAATGGAAATATTATGAGAATGTTAAATGTTGCGGATATTAATCCTAATAAGGTAGGTGTCCACATATCTTTCATTGCAAAAAACACTCTCATAATAACGATTGAAACCATTGCGGCAAAAACACCTACGGAATAATATACGAAAGGAGAAGCGGTAAGATTTACGGCTATTTTATCAAATGCCCCTCTTTGAAATACTATTGCAACAATTTGTTTGGAAAAAACTATCGATATAAATGTTACGGGAATTATGAAAAAAGAGGCAAACCGTATACTCTTTGAGAAAATATTTTCCAATTCTTTATAATCTTTTTTTGCTGCGGCTTCCGAGAGAAAAGGATAGTAGGAGGTGGCTAAGGGAACGGTAAGCACTCCGAGTGAAAATTGCCTTAATTTGTTTGCATATCCTAATGCCGCAATACTGCCTTCTCTTAATGTTGAGGCCACATTATTGCTTACAACCGTTACCGCATATGTTGAAAATTGTTGAATAATCAGGGGGATAGAGAGATACAAAAGTGGCACGAGTATGGTGCCGTTTACTTTAAAATTGAATGAGAATTTCATTCCAAGAACGGACCGCCCGTATATCACCATCACGAGTGTTTGCAAAAAAGTACCCACTGCCATTCCTACGGCATAGGATGCCACCCCCATTGTTTTATGAAACAGTATGAGGAATATGATAATTGTCGTATTTAGTATGAGTGCAACAACGGCAGTTACTAAAAAATGTTTTTTTGCCTGGGCTACGGCATACAGGAAGTTCGCTATTCCCCAAAAGAATGAAGCGATTGCAAAAAGGTCAATCAGATTTGCGGTGGTTTTTATCAGGCTCAGGGATTTAAAGCCCGGTGTGAATATATGGACAAGCGGGATCGAGAATATAATTAAACTTCCCATAAATATACCTAAACCTAATACAATGTAATTAAAAACAACTTCGAGATCTTTTAC
>JAGHAO010000103.1 GCA_021161495.1 Caldisericaceae bacterium
AATAAACCCTACAAGAAAAGTGCAAGAGTTGTGGGAGAAGTTCTCGGTAAATTTCATCCGCACGGGGATATCGCGCTTTATGATGCTCTCGTAAGGATGGCGCAGCCGTTTTCCCTGCGTTACCCTTTGATTGACGGTCATGGAAATTTTGGTTCTATTGACGGGGACGCGCCCGCTGCGATGCGTTATACCGAAGCAAGGCTTTCCCCGATTGCAATGGAACTTCTTGATGGTTTGAACGAGGATAGTGTTGATTTTGTTCCAAACTTTGATAACACTCTTAAAGAACCGGTTATTTTGCCTGCAAAATTTCCCAATTTACTCGCAAATGGTTCATCCGGTATTGCGGTGGGAATGGCTACCAATATTCCCCCGCACAATCTTACGGAGATTTTAGATGCCTTGGTGTATATTATTGACAAAGAAAAAATACAGGGGAACGAAGTTAATCCGGAAGAATTGTTTCAATATATAAAAGGCCCGGATTTTCCCACAAAAGGAGTCATAGTGGGAAGAGAGGGAATAAAAAATTATTTTTTAACCGGTAGGGGATCAATTACGATACGAGGAAAGGCCCATCTGGAAAGCATTAAACACAGCAAGAAAAAGAACTTTGTGATAACGGAGCTTCCATATGAGGTAAATAAGGCTAATTTTGTCGAAAAATTGGCTAATCTTGTCCGTAATAAAAAAATTACCGGAGTTGAAGATATTCGTGATGAGTCCGATAGGGACGGAATACGTGTAGTGGTAAAGCTCTCTCGGGATGCAAATGTGGAGGTTTTTGAAAATAGTTTAAAACTTCACACTTTGTTTGAAAGAAGATACGGAGTTATTTTGTTAGGCATCCTGAACAATGTGCCAAAAGTTTTTACTATGAAGGAACTTTTGCTATCGTTCCTATCTTTCAGGGAGGAAGTGGTTACTCGAAGGGCTCGTTTCCAGTTAAAGAAGGCTAAAGCCTATCTATTGATACTTCAAGGGCTTGAAAAGGCAATTACACGAATAGACGAGGTAATTAAAATAATTCGCGGATCCGAAAATACGCAGGCTGCCGCTGAAAAATTGAAGAGTTTGCTCGATTTAAACGATACGCAGATTAAGGCAATACTTGATATGAAACTTTCGCGCCTCACGAATCTTGAACGTCAAAAACTTCTTAACGATATTCGTTCTACTGAAGAAAAAATAGAAGGTCTTGAAAAACTTCTTTCCGATAAAGTGGTGCTTTGGAATAAAATTAAGGATGATTTGTTGCGAATCAAGAATAAATTCGGAGATGGGAGACTTACCGAAATAATAGATGAAGAGGAGAAAATAGATACTGAAGATCTGATTCCGGACTCTCCCGTCATTGTTTCAATGACAAAAGAAGGGTACATAAAGAGAATGCCGCAAGATTCTTTTAAGGTGCAGAAACGCGGAGGAAAGGGCGTGATGGGCCAGCCGAGCAGCGAGGACGATCAACTGTTGAATATGTTTACTACTACTTCTAAAAGCAAGGTCCTTTTCTTCACAAATAAGGGAAAAGTTTATAGTTTGAAGGCGTATCAAATACCCGCTTCAAGAAGAGAAGCAAAAGGCATTTCTATTTATAGGTTGCTTAAACTTAGCTCCGACGAAAGGGTAACTGCCGCGGTTCCGTTAACGAGCACCGGTGAAAAGATCGAATATTTAATGTTTGTGACAAAATTGGGAATAGGAAAACGAACACCGATGAAGATGTTCGAAAGCGTAAATAAACCCGGTAAAGTTGCAATAAAACTTGTTGAAGGAGACGAACTTATAAAAGTAATATCTCTGTTTGATGAAGAAGAATATGTATTAGTAACAAGAAAAGGCCTTTGTATAAGATCCGATTCCTCGCAAGTGAGAATTACCGGAAGGACGGCAAAAGGCGTTCGTTTGGTTCGATTAAATCCCGATGATTCCGTAATTGACGCTACCACTTTAAAAAGCGGTATGAAATTGTTTATAATCACGGAAAAGGGTTACGGTAAGAGGACGAAATGGGAAAAAATACGAAAAATCAAAAGAGGCGGGAAAGGGATTAAATGCATCCGTATATCGGAAATGACGGGATTTGTAAAAGCAATCTTACTTGTAAATGACGGAGACAAAATAGTGGTGTTTACGAAAAATGGCAATGTAATAAAGTTCGATGTTTCGACAGTCTCGACGTTGAGCAGAACGGCAAGAGGAGTTCGAATTATAAAATTTAAAAATCCCAATGATGAGGTGGCTGATATAGATACTACCAATGAATAAAAACGATAGCGCAGTAGTTAGAAAAACATTTTTAGTGCTGTCCGTTGTTATTTCCACACTCCTGATTTTATTTGCGGTTTACAAAATCAGGAGTGTAATTCCTCCCATACTGTACGGTGTGTTTATAGCGTATCTTCTTCTACCTCTGACTAATTTCTTTTCCAAGAAAATGCCGCGGTTTCTCGCCTCTCTTCTGTCTATTTTGTTGTTTTTATTAATTTTTTCGCTGTTAGGGTACATCTTAATTCCCCAAGTAACGAGGCAATTTGGTGAACTTGTAAAAAGAATACCCGACATTTTTCATTCTATAACCACTTATATTAATGGAGTTGTAGCCCTTATTCCGCTTAAAAATAAAACTCCGTTTCTTGACGAATTTATTAAAAACCTGTCTAACAATATTGAATCCGGTTTGAACCTTATATTGAATAAAATTACCACTATGCTTATACAAAAGGTATCCTTAATTCCTTCT
Source organism: Caldisericaceae bacterium (assembly GCA_021161495.1). Lineage (GTDB taxonomy): Bacteria > Caldisericota > Caldisericia > Caldisericales > Caldisericaceae > AUK232. Next base: position 2,744 of record JAGHAO010000103.1, read on the forward strand.
ATTTTCCTTTCTTTGATTTTGGCGTTTTTCTTTATGAAAGATTCCGAATCCCTTTTCTCTATGGCATCACATCTTTTTAACGGGAGAAGAAATAAGATTTGGGTTTTATTCTTAAAAAAAACAAACCGTGATGTAAGAGACTATTATTCTTTATTGTTGCTTGTAGCCCTTGCCACTGGCTTTGTAATGGGGCTTATGAGCTATTTTGTGGGAATTCCTTATTATCTTCTCATAGGAGCAATGGATTCTATATTGGAACTTTTGCCGTATATCGGCCCCACGATTGTTTTTACTACAGGGTCAATATTCGCACTCTTTAAATCGTTTAACACTTTTTTGCTTTTTGCTGTTTTCTTTTTTGCCATAGAAATTGTTCAATCGCAAATAGTAATTCCGCATTTTGCCGGGAGAAAGATAAATTTGCCACCTCTTGCGGTAATTCTTTTAATAATTTTAGGCGGGGCATTAGGAGGAGCATTAGGGATAATAATTGCAGTCCCTACTTTTCTTGTTGTGAAAAATGCAATCAGATTTTTTGTCCCGGATTTATACAAAAGCTTTTCCGGTTCAAATAACGAATGACTATTGACAAAATACGTTTTTTTAATACACTTTAAAGGTTAAAATTACCACTTACAAAAGGCTTACCAGTGCCTTTTTGTAGTGAAGGGAGGTTATTTATGGAAGCAATTATAAAAACTGGCGGCCATCAGTATAGGGTTAAGGCCGGCGATGTGATTAAAATTCAAAAAATTGACGGAAAAGTAGGTGATTCCGTTAAGTTTGAAAAAGTCCTTCTTTTAAAAGACGGGGATAATGTCTCGGTTGGGTCCCCGACCGTAAAAGATGCTTTTGTAGAAGGAAAGATTGTTGAACAGGGCAGAGACCGTAAGATTATTGTTTTTTACTACCGAAATAAAACAAGAAACCGTAAGAAGAACGGACACAGGCAACCTTTTACGAAAGTAAAAATTGAACGTATTTCGAGCGAGGTGAAATAATATGGCAAGAAAAAAATCTCGTACCAACGGAAGAGACAGTAATCCTAAGTATCTCGGAGTTAAGCTTTTTGACGGCCAAAAGGCAAAAGCGGGAAGTATCATCGTAAGGCAAATAGGAGAAAAAATAAAACCCGGAAAAAACGTAGGCGAAGGTAATGATTTTACGCTCTTTGCACTCAAAAACGGGGTTGTTAAATTCGAAAAAAAGAGAAGAGTTACGTTAGTACACGTTCTGGAGGAGTAGTTTACGGGAAAAAAATCTTTTATTGATTACACTTACATTACCGTGAGGAGCGGAAAAGGTGGTGACGGTGCGGTAAGTTTTCGCCACGAAAGGTTTGCTCCTCGCGGTGGCCCCGACGGTGGTGACGGTGGCAAAGGCGGAGATGTAATAATAAAAGCAAACAAAAATATCGATACACTTAATTTCTTTATACATCATCATCATTTTTTTGCCGAAAACGGCGAAAACGGTAAATCGCGAAACAAACACGGTAAAAACGGTAAAGATGTAATTATTGAAGTCCCCGTTGGCACGCTTGTGATTGACAGGGAAACCGAAAAGATAATCGCAGATCTCAATGAAGACGGGAAATCGGTTATCGTAGCAAAGGGAGGCAAAGGCGGGAAAGGCAACAAAAGTTTTGCTACGCCCGTGGAGAGGGCTCCCCATTATAGTGAGAAAGGTGAACCCGGTGTTGAAAGGAGATTGGAGCTCAGGCTTAAAATTCTTTCGGATGTGGGGATAGTCGGTTTTCCCAATGCAGGAAAATCCACTTTGCTCTCAAAGGTTTCAAATGCACGCCCTACCATAGCAAATTATGCTTTTACGACACTCTCCCCGAAAATAGGCGTTGTGGACCTCGGAGCAGGAAAGAGATTTGTAATGGCTGATTTACCCGGCCTTATAGAAGGTGCGAGTGAAGGCAAAGGTATGGGTAATGAGTTTTTGGCACACATAGAAAGAACAAAGGTGTTGTTATTTTTAATAGACGGCTCCGAACGAAAGTCGATTTTCCGGGCATACAACGCTTTATTAAACGAACTTAGAAAATACAAACCCGAGCTTTTGCAGAAAAAAAGAGTTATTGCGATAAATAAAATAGATACGTGGAAGATTAGAAGAACTAAAGAAATAAGGGAAAAATTTTCCAAACTGAATGAGACGGTATTTTTCATTTCTGCAAAAGAAGAAATCGGCTTAAACGATTTATTGGAATATCTTTATTATCTCGTAAGTAGCGAGAGTAGTGCAACAATTGAAGAACCGGAAACCGAAGAGGTAATAACGTTAAAAACTTCCGATAAGGATAAATTCTTCAGAATAGAAAAGATAGACAGTCATACTTTCAGAATTCATCAAAAGGAGATTGAACGATACGTTTCTCTTACCGATTTCGAAAGAAGAGGAAGCGTTGCCGAGCTATTGCGTTATTTTAAAAGAATAAATTTGGATAGAAAGTTGAAACAGGCAGGGGTGAAAGAAGGAGACAGGGTAATAATAGGAGATCGGTCGTTTATCTTTAAAGAAAATGAGTAGAGTGGGAATTTTTGGCGGAGCTTTTAATCCGATTCATTATGGTCATCTTTTCATTGCAAGAGAGTCAATCGAAAAGTTTAAACTTGAAAAGGTAATATTTGTTCCTACGGGGAATCCTGTTTTTCCCAAAGAAGACCTGTTGGATAAACATATAAGGCTTAAATTTGTGCAAGTTGCCATATCGGGCAAAAAGGGATTTGATATTTCGTCGTTTGAAATAGAGAGAGACGAGCCTTCATACTTCGTAAATACACTTTTCCATATAATTAAAAAAGAAAAATGCGAGGAGTGTTATTCAATAATCGGTGAGGATGCGTTTTTGCAGTTTCATAAGTGGAAATCTTTTAACTTGATCATAGAAAATAGTAAAATTATTGTTGCCAAAAGGTTCGAAGGAAATTTTGAAAAAGCCAAGGGTTATAT
>JAGHAO010000081.1 GCA_021161495.1 Caldisericaceae bacterium
CAATTAATGCGGCTTCTGGGCGGAAATCGTTTTATTTTTGCGCAAATGAAGGTTAGGCGCCGCGCCTGATTAGTCCCCGGTTTCAGGTTCCGGCAGGAATCTTGTGCCGAATTCTTTCAGCATAATAGGGGTTGCAAGTGCTGTGATCATCGCCATAAAAACGATTGAAGAGTATATATCTCTGTTTATAATTCCCTGCGTGAGCGCAATATTTGCAACGATAAGCTCTACCGCCGCCCTTCCGTTCATTCCTATCCCCACAACAAACGACTGCTTGATAGGAATTCCCGAAATGAAAGCGCCCAATCCCCCGCCGAAAATTTTTCCGACAAATGCTACCGTTACGATAACAAGCAAGGGCATTCCGAACGCTTCTTTTGAAAAAACTACTGCAAAACCTGTCCACGCAAAGAATAACGGAGCAAAGAATCCCCATATCCACCGTTCGATTGCATCGGATTCCGCTTTCCTGAGAAAAGGGCGCACGGTGAGCCCGCCGATGAACGCACCGATAATTACATGCAATCCGCTCATATGAGCAAGCATGGAGAAAACAAAAACCCACAGCAAAATAATGGAAAGCCGTTCATTAACGGAAAGCCGTTCCGCTTTGCTGAAAACGAATCTACCTATGATTGGGCCGAGCCAAATCGAAACGCCTACAAACACCATAGGCACTATGAAAACTTTTATGAGTGCGGATGCGTTCGGAACCTTTCCGGTTGCGCTGATACTTGTTAATACGGAAAGCAGTATTATACCGATAATGTCGTCAACAACTGCCGCGCCTACAATCGTAATGCCAGCTTTTGTGTTCAGTTTGCCTATCTGAATCAAAGTTGCAACGGAAAGTGCCACCGCCGTAATGGAAACGGATGTTGCGATGTAAAGCGACGCCGCAAATGAAAGGTGCAGTATGTGTGTGGATGCGACATATCCCAACGCAAACGGGGTAACAACACCGAAAATTGCCGTCAAGGTCGCACTTTTACCTGCGTGCACCAAATCTGACAGGTTTATTTCAAGCCCCGCTCCGAGCATAAGAAATACTCCGCTGAAATCGATAATCGCTTTCATTAAATCACTTGCTTCTTCGTGCGAAAAAAACCGAAGTATGGCGTGCCCCTCCGGAACAAATATCTTTGGCAAAATAAGAAGCATCAAAGGGCCTACTACTATCCCCCCTATGATTTCTCCCACAATCTGAGGTTGTTTAAGTTTTGTCGCAATGTGCCCGAAAAATAACGCCGATGCAAGAAGCAAAAATGTGTAAACAAAAACGTCCATTTTATATTTCCCAGAGCGCTCTTATAATCTCCAGGCAATTCAAATCGCCTATTACTTTTTTTTGCCTGTTTACCACGGGAAGCTCCTGATATTCTCCTACGACCATTTCTTCGAGAACGTCTTTTATGTCCTCGTCTTCGAACACATATACGGGCGGATGCATAATATCCTTTGCAACTTTTGCCATAGATATCTTTAACGCATCGAATGCATCTTCTTTCCGCAGTGTTTTCTTGCCTTTCAATATGTGGGTTGCCTTTATAACGGTGCTTGTCGGGATAATCCCCGTAAGAACCTCTTTTTCGTTCACCACGTAAACGCTTCTGGAACGCGGATCTTTAAGTAATGCTTTTATTACCTCCTTTATCGGAGTATCTTCTTTTACGACAGGCGGTTCGATTGTTATATATTTATGCACGTCCTTTACTTTCATTTTATTACCTCCGTTCTCATTAGAGATGTTTTATCATTTTTAATAAAATTTTCAAGGGTAAATTGTGCCTGAGAATTTTCGATAAGCAGAAATAATTCTTTATAGAGGCTTTGAGACCTCAAAGGGAATCGGCAATTGACTGTCCGTCGCAAAAACGGTAAAATACGGTATGATTCCGGAAATTTTAAAACTTAAAGGTTTTTTGAGTTATAAAAACGAGGAAACGCTTGATTTTACCAAATTCCACGTGGCGCTGATATCCGGCGAAAACGGGCAGGGAAAGTCGTCTCTCCTCGACGCTATGACATTTGCCCTTTTCGGTATCGCAAGAGGCGTGGGTGGAGGCGGGCGGGGAACGGAAGACCTCGTCTCTAACGGTGAAGATTTCCTCAAAGTCGAGTTTGTGTTCCGGCAGCACGGCAGAAGATACAGGATTGTAAGGGCATACGACAAAACAAGGCGCCTTTCTTCGCTCCGCCTTGATACGGAAAAAGACGGGAAATTCACAAACATTTCCGAAGGAAGGAAAAGAGACACGGAAGATCTTATAAGAAAAATCATAGGAATGGATTACGAAGCGTTTGTTACGTCCTCTTTCATAATGCAGGGCAAAGCGGATTTCTTCACCGTAAAGCCCGAGACGGAGAAAATCGAGATACTGCGTCAGATATTGGGACTTGAAGTTTACGAACGCGCCCGCGAGATTTCGATTGAAAAGATGAGGCTCGCAAAGAAAGAGAGTGAAAGCCTCGAAAAAAGGGTTGAAGCGATCGAATCCGAACTTTTGGAAAAAGACGAGATTGAGAAGGCATTGAAAGATGTCTGCAAAAAGGAAAAGTCTGCCTCGGAAAGAGAAAAGGCGTTAGAAAAGGAAGAAAAAATCGCGGAGGAAAAATTTGCAAGGTTCAGGCTGAAAAAACAAGAATCGGAGTCTTTGAAAAAAGAAATTCTCCGCCTTGAAGATTCCGAGCGCAAAGAATCGGCGCGCCTCGAGGAATTGAAAAAGAAACTCCTTTCATACGAGGAAACGGTGCGCAAAAAAGAAGAAATACTCGAAGGATACGGCAAATTCAACGAAAACGAAGAAGAGATTAACAAACTTTACGAAAAGAAGAACATAACGGAAAGGTTGCTCAGGGAAAAGGAGAAGTTGCAGGGTGAAATAGAGAAAGAACTGCGCGTCCTTTCGGAGAGAAGGGAAAACCTGAAAAAACGTATTGAAGAATCTTTGAAAACTGCTGAGGAAAAAAGGAAGGAAGCAAAAACTTACGGGGGAAACCTGAAAAAAATCTACGAGGAACTCTCAAAAGCGGAAGGGGAACTCTCAAAAGCGGAAGGGGAATTTCTCAAAGCAAAAGAGGAACTCGAAAAGGAAAGCGAAAAACTTTCCGCAAAAAAGAAGATTGTTTCCGAGGCGGAGAAATTGGAAGCAATCCGAAAAGAAAGAAAAAAGTCTTTCGAAAAACTGATCGCCGAAAAAACCTCGGAACTCGAAGAGTCGGAAAGAGAAAAAGAAAAACTTTCGATGCGCCTTAAAGCGCCTTCTTCCGCCATCGGAGAAGAAATAACGAAACTGAAAAATGCGCTGTCCTTGGCGGAGAAGGAAGGCGAAAAACTCCGCGCCGAAAGCGTAAAACTGCTCAAAGAGAAAAGCGTTTTGGAAAACAAGTTGAAAGAACTCGAAGAGAAAGAAAAACTCCTTGAAGGAGATGTGAAAAACTGCCCTCTCTGCGGAGCGCCCCTTACTCCCGAACATGCGGAGGAAATCAGGGTAAATTACAAAAATTCCGAGAAGGAGGCGTGGGAAAGAATCTCCGAAATCGGAAAGAAGATCGAAGAAATCGAAAATTCCATAAAAGAAATTGAGAAAGAGAAAGAATCCCTTTCGGAAAAGATTGCAAAAAAAGAAAAGGAAAAAGAATTTGCGATAAAAATCGAAGAAAAAATTAAAAATGCGGAAGCGCGCGCGGAAAGTTTGAGATCCGAGATCGAAGCGTTAAAAGAAAAGTTCGAAAAAAATGTTCTTTCCGAAGAAGAAACGGAGAGGCTCGGTGTAATTTATAAAGAGATCGAAAAATATAAGGATGTTTCCGAAGAGAAGATTTCTGAAATCAAGGAAACGCTTTCCGAAAAAGAAGAAAAAAGAGACAAAGCGAAGGAGAGGGTTTCGGAATTCCGAAGCAAGGCGGAGAAAATAAATGCGGATATAAAATATGCGTCTGAAACGGCAAAATCGGAAGAAGAAAAAGCGGAAAAATCAAAAGGCGAACTTGCGGAAACAGAAAAGAAGATTTCCAATCCCCTTTTTATGAAAAGCGAAAAGGAAAAAATCAAGGTTATCGAGAGAAAAATTTCCGAAATAGGGTTTAAGGAGACTGCTTTGAACGAACGCCTCGCTTTACGCAAAAACTTGAGCAAATACAAGGAACTTTACGAAAAACTGAGGGAGGCGGAAACGCACATTTCCGAAATAAAGGAACGGATAAAAGACGGAGAAACATCAATTTCCGAAATTCGCAAAAGAATCTCCGACGCAAAAACCGCTTTGGGCGAAACAGAAAAAGAGTTAGGCGAACTTGCGGGAAGCGAAGAGGCTTTGAATGCAAAGAGAAAAGAACTGAAAATTCTCCGTGGGGAACTCAAAAAACTCGCTGCCGAAAAGGCACGCGCAGAGGCGGAAATGAAATCTTTGAAAGATGCGGAAACGGAACTTGCAGAACTGGAAAAGCGCCTTGCCGAAACGGAAAAGGAATTGAAAATTTTGGAAGTCTGCAAAGAAATGTTCGGGAAAAGCGGAATCCAGATAGAGATTATCAGGGAGGCAACGCCGATTATAGAGAACATAGCGAATGAAATGCTCTCCGATATGA
>JAGHAO010000126.1 GCA_021161495.1 Caldisericaceae bacterium
ACTATAGCAGAGGCTAAGAAATGGTTAAGAAAATATGAAAGCCTTAATCGGATACAACATTCCGAACGAGTTGTCGAAACAGCGCTTTCGCTGTACAAAGTATGGGGCGGAAACAAAGATGTTTTACTCTACGCCGGCTTTTTGCATGATGTTGCAAGGGATTTGCCTTTTCCGGAGCTTTTTAGGATTGCGGAAGAAAACGGTTATATACCGGATAAAATTGAAGCGAAAAATCCCGTATTGCTGCATGCACCGGTAGGCGCTATCTTAGTGAGGAACGAACTTGGTATAAAAGATGTAAATATACTAAACTGCATTAAATATCACACTACTGGAAGAAAAGGGATAACTCTTAATGAGGCGCTAATTTATCTTGCCGATTTCATAGAACCGGGGCGCAACTTTAGCGACGCATCTTATGTTAGAAATATTGCATTTAAGAATTTGAAAGAAGCTTTGCTGGAAGAAACTCGCTTAAATGTAGATTATTTGATGAAAGCAAAGAAACCGGTTCATCCCCGAACAATAGAAATGTTTAACTTTCTTCTCGAAAAACAATTGACTAAAAGAGAAATTAAAATATAATGTTAAGGCAGGCGGGAGTAGCTCAGGGGTAGAGCGCTGGCTTCCCAAGCCAGTTGTCGCGGGTTCGAATCCCGTCTTCCGCTCCAGTATCAGGGGCGCCGTCGCCAAGAGGTAAGGCAAGGGTCTGCAAAACCCTCATCGTCGGTTCGAGTCCGACCGGTGCCTCCAATTTTTTTGCCGGGGTGGCGGAACTGGCAGACGCACGGGACTTAAAATCCCGCGATGGCGACATCGTACCGGTTCGATTCCGGTCCCCGGCACCACCTTACGCAATTTCACAAAAACCACGTTAAATTATCATTTATAAGATCTGTAAATAAGTTATCAACGGTTGACGCAATACACATTATCTTGTAAAATATAACATAAGGAGATGATAATATGAATTGGAATAATTTAACCGAGAGAGCCCAAAAAGCTATCTGGCTTGCAGAGGAAGAGGCTCGTTTTTTAAATAATGATTATCTTGGAACGGAGCATATCCTTCTTGGTTTGATAAAACTCAACGAAGGTTTGGCATACAACGCCCTGATCGGTGCTGGTATTGATACGAACGAGGTTCTTTCAAAGATAGAAAGTATATTGCGCGAATCGGCTCCTGCCAACCATAGCGGTGGTTCTTCTTCGGACGTTATTCTAACTCCGCGTGCAAAGAGAGTGCTTGAAATGGCCGAAAGGGAAGCAAACAATCTCGGTGATACGTATGTTAGCACGGAACACATACTGCTTGCAATTATCCATGAAGGTGGCGGGATTGCCGTAAAGATTCTTCAAGATATGGGTGTGGATCTGTCTTTCCTTGAAGAAACGATTTATTCTATACTCGGCGAAATAAGAAAAACCGAAAAGCGGCCTAAAAAAATAAATAACTCAAAAACGCCCACGCTTGATCAGTATAGTAGGGATTTAACTCTTCTCGCTGCAAATGGCAAGTTGGATCCGGTAATCGGTAGGGAAAAAGAAATGGAAAGAATAATAGAAATTCTTATGAGGCGTAAGAAAAATAACCCTGCGATAGTGGGAGATCCGGGAGTAGGGAAAACTGCGATTGTGGAAGGACTTGCTCAGAAAATTGCAGACGGTGATGTTCCGGAACTTCTTGCAAATAAGAGACTTGTTGCGCTCGATCTTTCTTCGGTTATTGCTGGCACGAAGTACAGAGGCGAATTTGAGGAGAGGATGAAAAGGATACTCAAAGAAGTATCAAAGTCAAAAAAAGATGTTATTCTCTTTATAGACGAACTCCATACAATTGTAGGAGCCGGCGCTGCCGAGGGCGCCATAGATGCATCTAATATTCTCAAACCGCCCCTTGCAAGAGGCGAAATTCAAGTGATCGGTGCAACTACCCTTAAAGAGTACCGCAGGTACATTGAAAAGGACGCAGCCCTTGAAAGAAGGTTTCAACCGATTTTTGTAAATGAACCCACGGTTGAGGAGAGTATCCGTATCTTAAAAGGGCTTAGGGAACGCTATGAATCTTTTCACAACGTAAAAATTACCGATGACGCCATTGAATCGGCCGTTAAATTATCCGTAAAATACATTAATGATAGGTTTTTACCGGATAAAGCAATTGATGTTGTTGACGAAGCGGCAGCCAGGCTAAGGCTTCAGCTTTCTAAAAGTTCCGAAATAAAAGCAATAGAAAAAGAATTAAAGCAAATAAGAGAGGCAAAATTCGCGGCGATAAGAGAAAGAGAATTGCTTGAAGTGGATGATTTAAGAATTAGGGAGAAAGAACTGCTTTCGAAATTAAGAGAACTTATAAAAGAAGCTGCCGATAAAGAAAATGTCCCGGAACTTACGGAGGATGATATCAGGAAGATTATTTCAATGTGGACGAATATTCCGGTGGAAAAACTTTTGACTGACGAAAAGAAAAGATTAGTACATATGGAAGAGATGCTTCATAAACGGATCGTGGGGCAGGATTCCGCGGTAAAAGCGGTATCCAATGCGATAAGGCGTGCGCGTGCAGGTTTAAAAAATCCGAACAGGCCTATCGGAGCGTTTCTGTTTTTGGGTCCTACGGGTGTTGGAAAAACGGAACTTGCAAAAGCACTTGCGGAATTTTTGTTCGGGAACGAAAATGCTTTGATAAGGTTTGATATGTCCGAATATATGGAGAAATTTGCCGTTTCTCGGTTGATAGGCTCTCCTCCGGGATACGTCGGATACGAAGAAGGTGGGCAACTCACGGAAGCGGTGAGAAGAAAACCGTATTCCGTAGTGCTTTTTGACGAAATAGAGAAGGCGCATCCCGATATATTTGATATTCTTCTGCAAATAATGGACGAAGGTCGTGCCACCGATTCCCAAGGGCATACCGTCGACTTTAAAAATACCGTGATAATACTTACGTCTAATTTCGGTACGGCGAAACTGAAAGAAAAATCTATGGGATTTGATGTAAACAATGCTGAGGTTTCCTTCGAAGATAAAAAGAAAAAATTGTTGGGATCCCTGAAAAATATTTTTAAACCCGAATTTTTGAACAGGCTTGATGATATTATCGTATTCTATCCGTTAAAATTTGAGGAAATAGAAAAGATAGTGGATATTCTTATGAAGAGAGTTGAGAAAAATCTTTCTGAAAGTAATATCAGGATTGTTTTGTCCAAAGAAGCAAGGAAACTAATTGCAAAAAACGGGTATAATCCCGAGTACGGAGCACGTCCGCTTCAGAGATATATTGAAAGAGAAATTGAAAATACCATTGCAATGAAAATTTTGAAAGGAGAATTCGAGAGCGGGGATACCGTATACGTGGGTGTGAACAATAAAAACGAACTTACTTTTAATAGGAGAAGGATAAAAGTTGGCACAACGCGATAATGTCAGAAATTTTTCGATAATTGCACATATTGATCACGGGAAATCCACCCTTGCCGATAGGTTGTTAGAGAAGGCGGGGCTTATAAACGAGCGTAAAAAGGAAGACCAAGTGTTGGATAGTATGGATCTTGAAAGGGAGAGAGGGATTACAATTCGCGCTCATCCCGTGAGATTAAATATAAATGTGGACGGTAAGGATTATATTTTTAATATTATTGATACTCCGGGGCATGTGGATTTCAGTTATGAAGTATCAAGAAGTTTAAAGTCCTGCGAGGGCGCTGTTCTGCTTGTCGATGCGACACAGGGAGTCGAGGCTCAAACTATTGCCAATACGTATCTCGCATTGGAGAATGATTTGGAAATTATTCCCGTAATAAACAAAATCGATGTTAACGGAGCGGACATAGAGGGAACGGCGGAAGAAATAGAGGAAATTTTGGGGATCCCGCAAGAAGACATTCTGAAAATAAGTGCGAAATTGGGGGTGGGTGTAGACGACTTAATAAGGAAAATAATCGAAAAGATTCCTCCCCCAAAAGGAAGAAATGACCTTCCGCTCAAAGCGCTTGTGTTCGATTCGCATTTTGATACTTATAAGGGTGTGGTTGTTTACGTTCGCGTTTTTGACGGAGAAATCAAACCGGGTATGAAAATCAGATTTATGTCTACGGGAAAAGAGTTTGAAGTGGAGGAAACGGGGGTTTTCAGGTTAAAAATGGAGAAATCCGAAAAACTCGTTGCAGGAGACGTGGGTTATTTTACCGCTGTTATAAGGGATCCGCTTGATGTGAGAACAGGCGATACGGTCACATCCGCAGAAAATCCTGCCGAATTTCCTGTTTCGGGTTTCAGAGAAAACATTCCGATGGTATTTGCCGGCATTTATCCTTTGAATACAAACGAGTTCGAGGCGTTAAAAAAGTCCATTGAAAAACTTCACCTCAACGATCCTGCTTTTACGTATGAGCCGGAGAATTCCCAAGCTTTGGGTTTCGGTTTTAGATGCGGATTTTCCGGGCTTTTGCATTTGGAAATTACCATTGCCCGTCTCAAGAGAGAATTCGGTCAGGATATTATTGCAACGGTTCCTAACGTAGAATACGAAATAGTAATGAGGAACGGCGAAGTCATAAAAATAGATAATCCTGGAAAATTTCCTGACCCTTCCAAAATTGAAGAAATCAGGGAGCCAATCGTCGAGGCTTCGATAATGACGCCTCCCGATTATATCGGAAATGTTATGGAACTTTTGAATGACCGAAGAGCCAAATTCAAAGATATGGCATACCCCGAATCCAAGAGAACAATTCTTCGTTATGAAGTGCCTCTTCAGGAAATCGTTACGGATTTTTTTGACAAACTTAAATCTATTACGCGTGGTTACGGCACATTAGACTATGAATTTAAGGGATTTGAAAAGGCAGATATTGTTAAAGTAGATATTCTCGTCAATAAAAAGCCGATCGACGCACTCTCTTTTATGGCACACAAAGATAAAGCGGTATATATGGCAAGGAATCTGCTTCAAAGGATGAGAAAAGTTATTCCACGCCAGATGTTTGAAGTGAAACTTCAGGCTGCGATAGGAAGTAAAA
>JAGHAO010000074.1 GCA_021161495.1 Caldisericaceae bacterium
ATAATAAATTGAATGGTAATAAATAATTTTCGGGAGGGATGTATGGGAAATTCAAAAGAAAAACTTAAAAAATTTAGTTTACCTGTGGAACCGTCAACTCTTTTAATCATAGGGTACATATTTGCGTTTTTCGCAACGATGTTTCCCGATAAAAGAAAATGGGGTATTCTTTTGTTTATCGCAACATTTGTAGGGCATATTTTTTATCTTCTATCGCCCGAACAAAAAGCCGTCCGGCTTATAAGCAAAGCAAAAAAACTCCTTGACAAAGGGGACAGCAAGGAAGGAGCGAAACTGCTCATTGAATCCGCAAAGCTTTCGGAGAACAGAGATAACCTGTACAAAATTTTCAAAGGAAGGTGCAAAAACGTTAAAAGTTATAAAGAGGCGGCACGTATAATGGAAAAACATTTAAACGAAATTGACACACCGTTTTTCAGACTGCTTACCGCAAGTATGTTCTATTATGCGGGTAATGTGAAGAAAACCGCTGAAATTTTGGAAAAAGTCCCGTATGAAAAAAGGGATATTAAAATTGTGCGAATGCTCGGTTCCGCCCTGTTCGATATGAACAAATTTGACAAATCCATAGAAGTGCTGAAGGAATTTGACCCGCCTGTTTATGCCATGAGTGAGGATGAACTTGCAGTCCAGTTCGGATTGGGCATCGCTTATGCAAGAAAAGGAGACCTTAACAAAGCAATTGAGTATCTGGAAAAAGTGGAACAACGGAATTCCCGATTCGGGAACGTATCGAAAATTTTGGAGAGCCTCTATAAAGAGACGGAGAAGGGAAGTTAAACGGTTATGCTCTTTTGAAATAGCCTTTTGCGAAAAGGTAATAGGAGTAAGCAACAACTGTAATTGCCGCAGCAAAATACATTGTAATGCGGTAATCTCCGGTAAGCGAGACGACAATGCTCGCAATTAAAGGGCCGAGTATACTCCCCAAACTTATGGAAGATTGAATAAGGCCGGAAGCGGTAGCCCTTTCTTTATTTCTCTCCGTAACTTCTTTCAAAGAGCCCGCATACAAAAAAGACCATGCAATTCCGGTAAGAATCATTCCCGGGATAACCCATAAATAACTCTTACACAGAGCGTAATAAAAAAAGGAAAATGCGGAAAGAATGAGACCCCATCCAATCGATTTCTTACCGGATATCTTGTCGATAACAATATACATCACTATGAACTGCGTTCCGAAATTAAATACATTAAGCATCCCTTTCCAATAATTGTTTGCCCCTATTTGCCCCAAATAGAGAACCCAATACGCCCAAATTCCCGTTGCCCCGGTGTGCCTTAAAAACAAAGGAATGTAAATGTCCTTGTTCCTTTTTACCACGTCGAGAGGGAAAAGAGGCACTTTGATGGGCTTGTATTCTTCCTTTTTTATTCCAAATAATGCGGTTAGAAATGAAACCGTGTACACAAGTCCGCTGATCAGAAAAAGGTGGGGGATTTCCCAAACGGAAACAACAACACCTGAAACGAACTGCGAAACTGCCATCCCGAGAGCACCGAATGCCGTATATTTCCCCATCTTTCCGCCGCTTTCGTAAACGTATGCGGCAAGAGCCCCGGGGTATATCCCGGCGGTAAATCCCGCAAGCATTCTAAGTAAAAATAATTCCGGGTACGTTTTCGCAAAGAATCCCGAAGAAAAAGCAAGAGCAGAGAACGCAAAGCCTGCAAGGAGAACTTTTCTTCTGCCTATTTTATCGGCGATTCTTCCGGAAATCCAGGAAGATATAAAGAGAGTAAGCGAAAAAAAAGTTGCTATTATGCCGATTTGAAACCTTGTCGCATTCAAATCTTCGGCAAATTGAGGAATAAAAATCCGGACAACGAAAAACGAGAAACTTGCAAAGAATTGCATCAATATTCCTAATTTTGCCTTTTTACTCATTTATCCTTCCTCTTAAAGCAAAATAAAGCACGGAAATGCCCGCAACATAAAAACAGAACATCATTAAAAACAGAGCGGTAAAACCTCTTTTCTGCATTATAACACCTGCAACAGGTGCTGCAATAGCCCAGGAAGCGTTCCATGCAATTTGCATAAAAGACGACATTGAAGCGCGTGATTCCTCCGGGACCGATTCTATATAGAGTTGGGTTTCAATTGGGACGGCTGAATTCATAAGCGTTGCACGTGCAAGATAAGAAACGATGGCGACCCATAATTTCTTTGTAAACGCAAGCAAAAGGACAAACGGAAGCGATAAAATCTGTATTACCAAAAATCCCCTGAGCTTTCCGAAAAAATGCCTCACAATCGGTGAAAGAAGTGTACCCAACATTATTATTATCGCACCTAATGAAAAAATTATGCCTATTTTCCCGGTTGAAAGAGAAAAACGTTCCTTAAAATATAAATTAAAGAATGGGATAACAAGACCTGCCCCGAACCCTATCAAAAACTGGGAAATAACGAAAATCGCAATCACGGATATTTTATCTTTGTGTTTCGCAAGTGTTTCAAACGGGAGGAACAAGGATTTTGAAATCGGGATTTCAGAACGCACCGCATATTTTTCTTTTATCATAAAAACCGGAATTGTCCCGGAAAGAACCAGGAGAAAGATTACGAAAAAGGAGCGCTGCATTCCGGCGGCACCCTTCCCGAGAACTTCCGGAAGAAAACCCCCGACGAGGCTTCCTATAAACTCTCCCAAAAATAGTGTTGCCATCGAAAGGCTAAATGCGTGTGTTCTTTCTTCGTTCTCCGTATTCTCCATAACAAACGGTTGCTCGCTTACGGTAAAAAGAGAACCTGCTACACCAAGCCCGAAACTCGATAATCCGATTATTCCGGTAACCTTCGAAAAAGATAGGACAAGAAAGAAAAAAGAATTCAGTGCTATACTGAAAAAAAGCGCTTTTCTCCTTCCTATCCTGTCCGATATTATTCCGGAAAAATATGCAAAAAGTGCCATCCCGAGGGACATTGCTCCGTTTATTTTTCCTATGATAGGCCCTCTCAAACCGATTTCTTTCAGGTAAATGTTAAATATTACAAAAAATGCGCCTAATCCCACAGACGTGAGAATATTGCTCAAAAGAAAGAGCTTTACATTTCTGCCTATTTTTTTGAAACCGCCTATATAATTCATTTCTTCAGAGAAAACGCACCCATAGACATAAGCATTACAAGAAATCCTGCAATAAGCAAGCCTATCGAAACGGATACAAACGCTTTTTTCTTGTCCATTCCGAAAAGTTCGGCGATAAAAGCACCTGAGTATGCGCCTGTTCCGGGAAGAGGGACTGCGACAAAAAGCGTAAGTGCCCAGAATCCGTATTTTTCAACTGCCTTTTCGGAACGCTTTCGCAACTTTTTGAGGTAAGTATCTATGATCTTTATTTTATCTGCGAGAAAAAGCGCAACGTCCCATAAAAGGAAAACAAGCGGGACAATCAGGATATTAAAAGCCGTAAGAACAAAAAAAGAAGCAAAAGGATTGTTATGGTAATAAAGAATACTCAGAGGAAGGGAACCCCTGAGCTCCACTCCGGGAACAAACGTGAGGAAAAGGAGGCGCAAAAGCCCTTTCACTTTTCTTTCCTCCGCATACTCCTCGTTGCAATAACGTTCGCACCCGTTCCGCAAATATCTTTTGCAATAACGTCATATATTTTGACCGGGGCTTTTGCTTTAATCAGGGATATTTCTTTCATAATATCGAATATTTTGCTTTTAGGCACGGGCCTGTCCGTCCTTACGGGAAGCATTGCGTATTCTCCGTTTTCAATTCTTACTGTTGTCGTTAAAACTCTGAGGGGATTTTTTATCTCCTGTAA
>JAGHAO010000188.1 GCA_021161495.1 Caldisericaceae bacterium
CGCAATGCGCGTTGTGTCTCTGAGGCCGCTTCCCGCAAAATCGAATATGTTCGGAATTTCCGCTTCTTTATCGAAAGCGAGTTTGAATAGAGCAGACGAAATAAGATAAGGAAAGTGGCTCGTGTAGGCAAGGATCCTGTCGTGAAGTTTTGCTTCCATAAAAATAGGCAGAGCGCCTGTTTCCGAAACCATTTCGAGTATGAGTTTTTTGTCTTTTTCCGTGAGGTTGTTTTCCTTTGTTAAGACGAATTTTTTTCCGCAAAACAGATTTTTGTCTGCGTATTCCGGCCCGGACTTTTCCTTCCCGGCAATCGGGTGCCCTCCTATGAACGGTACTCCTTCGGGAAGGGTTCGCATCGCTTCGATAACTTTACTTTTCGTGCTTCCCGTATCCGTTACGATACTTCCTTTTTTGAAATTTTCTCTATTTTCTTTCAGAAAGGTAGGTATGAATTGAACGGGGATTGAGAGCACAATAATATCCGCATTGAAAACTTCCGAAAAACTTTTGCAAGGGCGGTGCACCGCTCCGATTTCAAACGCCTTTTGCAGTGCTTCGGGATTTTTGTCATACCCTTTTACGAAAAATTTTCCGGAAAGCGCTTTTCCCAGAGATGCGCCGATGAGCCCCGTCCCCACAATGGAAATGCTATGTGATTTCCCTTCCAACTGCTTTTGCCACCTTTCTCACTCTTTCCATAAGGTCTCCGAACATTTCCGGAGTTAAAGACTGCGCGCCGTCGGAAAGCGCCTTTTCGGGTTCGGGGTGAACCTCCACCATCAGGCCGTCCGCACCTGCCGCAACCGATGCAAGCGAAACGGGGATAACCAAATTCCTCTTTCCGGTTCCGTGCGACGGGTCGGAAACAACGGGAAGGTGTGACAGGGATTTGAGCATCGGAATAGCGGAAATATCCAGCGTGTTGCGGGTGTATTTTTCAAACGTCCTTATCCCGCGCTCGCAGAGAATCACATTCGGGTTTCCGTTGGAAAGGACGTACTCTGCGGACATTAGAAGTTCTTCCATTGTCGCCATCATTCCGCGCTTCAGCATCACGGGTTTTTTCATTTTGCCGGCAGTCTCCAAAAGCGCAAAGTTTTGCATATTTCTTGCCCCGATTTGAATGATGTCCGCAACTTCTGCGACTTTTTCAAGTTGTGCTATGGAGAGCGCCTCCGTTATCACGGGAAGTCCGATTTCCTTTTTTGCAAGTTTCAAAAGTTCGAGCCCCTTTTCTTTGAGCCCCTGAAAACTGTAAGGGGATGTTCTCGGTTTGAATGCACCGCCTCTGAGGATTTTTGCGCCTCGTTTTTTCACTTCTCTTGCCGCGGTGAGTATCTGCTCCTCGCTTTCCACCGAGCAGGGGCCTGCAATCACAATGACTTCGTTTCCTCCTATCCGCACGCCGTTTCCTATTTCTATTACGCTGTTTTCCTTCTTAAATTCTCTACTTGCCAATTTGAACGGCTTCAAAATCCTTATAACTTCTTCCACTCCGGGAAGTTCTTCCCAATGCTCCAATTCCTTTGTGCGCGAATCTCCCACTATGCCGACGATCGTCCTTTCTTCGCCGCGCGATATATGGGGTTTCAGTTTGAGTTCCTCGATGCGTTTTATGATCGCATCAAATTCTTTCTCCGAGATGTTTTTTCTTAATACGAGTATCATTTTTCGCCCTCCAAATCCTTTCTTAATTTTTTTGCGCCTCTCAGATAAACGGATGCAAGCGGTTTTTCCGTATTTGCGAAAACGAGCATCCGTATGCAGAGTTTCAAATCGTTTTCAACGTATTTTTGCTCCATATCCAAAAGAGGCGTTTCGGTAAATCCCATTTCTCTCACCGCTCGTGCGGGAAACGCTTTTGTAATATCCCTCGTTGCCGTGAAAATGACAGATACGATCTCTTCTTTCTTGAGATTGTTTCTTTTCAGGAACTCGGAAAAAAGTTCCCTTGTTCCGGAAAGTATCTCTTCCTCGCTGTTTTCTTTTATGGTTGTTGCACCTCTAACCGCTTTCACTTGTTTCCTCCTTAAAATTTTCATATTATAGTCGCATTTTATTTATTTCAAAATTTACCATACTCCGAACTCTTCTTCTCTGTCGCCATTAGGTGTTTCCTTTTTATTCCCGAAATGTTCCCTCTTTTGTTACCCTGAAACATCTCCCGTTTCGTTACCCTGAGATGTCCTCCGTCCTGTCACCCTGATGTCCCCGCCCCTGTCACCCTGAAATGT
Source organism: Caldisericaceae bacterium (assembly GCA_021161495.1). GTDB lineage: Bacteria > Caldisericota > Caldisericia > Caldisericales > Caldisericaceae > AUK232. The sequence goes on from JAGHAO010000188.1 coordinate 2,236, forward strand.
ATTTACTCAGGGTCTTAAATCGAGGGAACACATTTCCTCAAAACTCCCATTCTCTTTTTCGTCACCCTGAGATGTCGTAACTCAGGGTCTCGTTTTTAATCCTCTTATCAAAGTGCACTCCATAAGTCTAAAAATACGAGACTCTGAAACAAGTGCTCGCCTCCAGCGAGGAAAATAGTGCAGGATGACCGCTTCGAGATCCTGAAACAAGTGCGAGACAAGGTTTAGAATAACAAAGAAAAAAATACGAGATTCTTCTGTCGCTACACCCAATCAGAATGACAAGATTCTTCGTCACTCACTTCGTTCGTTCCTCCAGAATGACTCCTCACCCCGTCGCCCTGAGCGTATTGTGCGAAGGGTCTCGTTTTTTATTCCTTTATCAGGCTGCATTCCTAAAACAAAGCAAAAGAAGACTCTGAAACAAGTTCAGAGTAACAAAAGACAATAAACCAAAAAAAGACAAACGTCATTGAAACAATTGATAACAACAAATTCCTTACCGAGATACCTAAAAAGCGGAGGCAAATTTATGAACAATTCAATGTTTCCCTTTCCGATATCTGAGAAAAAGGGATAACATAGTTATATGGAAGAGGGATTTTGGGCTACAATAAATTAAAAGTAACGGGACGGGATATTTTAGAATAAATCATAAAGGCGGGCAATTGCCCGCCTTGTATTGTGTGTTTTGATCTTTTGTTTATTACGGTGCGTATGTGATTGTTATTGTTTTTGTCTTCGGATCCCAATCGACTTTGCAACCCAAGTTTTCCGTGACAAACCTCAAAGGAAGCATTGTTCTTCCGTTTACGATAATCGGTTTTACGCTGTGATCTTTTTCATCTATCCATTTCATAACGCCGTTGACTCTCGCCCGAGGTTTGTCTATCCACAGTTCTATTACCGTTCCGTTGAATTTAATCGTAACTTTTCTTTCCTTTCCGTTCCAACCAATTGTTCCTCCCAGTGCTTCAACAATTGCACGGATTGGAACAACGGTTCTTGACCATTTAGGTATTATTACAGGTTTTGTGCCACGTCCCGGATCTATTTCCTGAGAGACACCGTTTACTGTCATATAAGGATCTCCGGGTTTGAGGATGATAACGATTTGAGGTTTGTATATCACGGTTATTGTTTTGGTTGTCTTGTTACCCGCTTTGTCGGTTGCAACTACGTTTATTGTATTTACACCCTTTTGCAAGTTTATCGAAGTTTGGAAACTGCCGTCTTCTCCTAAAAGTGTGATATTTCCGTTTATAAAAACGTCTTTTATTCCGGAGCCCTGATCGGTTACTTTTCCGTCTATAGTAAGGTATCGGTTGTTTATTGTTTCGCCGTTTTGCGGGCTGAAAATTTCGATTACGGGAGGGTCATTATCCTTAATCTCCGCTTCAACCTCGTTCGAAGGCGCCGAGTAATTCGGAGGGTTCGCAGTGTCAAACGCCTTTACAACATAATAATATTTCTTGCCAATCTCAACGGATGTGTCATTATAACTCGTTGTATCTTTTCCTACTGTTGCAATCGGATTTGCAAAATCTTCTCCGCCCGGGGTAGTGCCTCTGTAAACCGCATAACCTCCGAGTTTGGAATAATCCGGAGCACTCCAATGAAGGGAAATTCCTTTTGCAAACGGCACAGCGTTTAAGTTCTTCGGAGAAGGAACTCCGCATTCCTTTTTAATAACAAAACTATCCGAAACAGTACCGTCAATTCTTATATGCTTTGCTTTCAATTCCTCGTAGGAAGCGGTGATTTCGGTAAACCCGAAACCATTCTCGGAATACACCGTCCAATACATATGAGACACTCCGTATTGCGGCGCACCGGCGCAACCGTCAACAACATAAATCGGATAATTCTGCCCGCAGTATTCGTATTTCGCGGTATTCTTTAC
>JAGHAO010000161.1 GCA_021161495.1 Caldisericaceae bacterium
AAAAAACTTTCTGAATATAAAGGCAAGTAGAAACGGAACGAGGATAAGTTCCGCCATTGTCATCGAAACCCCAGTATAATTTAACTTTACCGCTTTTCCCATTAGCAAATAGAACAAAACGGGTATGGAAATCGGCGCCAAAAAGTGGCTGAATATAGTGATAACGAGCGTTAACGCACTGTCTCCTTCGGAGAGTTCTGTCATCGCCGCAGATGCAACTCCCGAAGGAACGGCGGAAAGCAGGAGTATGGCTGCGAGCAAATCGTTTTCAGTCCCGAAAAACTTCAGCAGAAAGAACATTGCAACAGGCACGAGTAAAAGATTTGCAAGCGTTGCATAAACAGGCACGAAAGGCCTTTTTATAAAAAGAATCAATTCGTCGAAATCTATTTTCAGAAACGACACAAAAAGGACAAACATTAAAATATATTTCAGGCTCCATTTAAGCGAGCCGAAAAACGGGAATATTAGCCCGAGCGGGATTCCGATAAGCAGTACAAGGGAAACATTTTCTTCTACGAATTTTATTATCTTCATACAAAATATTAATTCATACGGGATGTTTTTGCAATACTATGATTTGCGATATTTCTTCCTTATCGTTCCAAACTTGTTCCGGAATCTTTTTTTTGCCATTCTGATGGAGCGTAGCGACAGAAGAGTCTCGTATTTTGAATTTTCTCCGTCATTCCGTACTTGATCCGGAATCTCGAAGGGGTCACTCTGCACTCCTTTCCTCGCCGAAGGCGAGCACTTGTTTCAGAGTCTGCCTTTTGTCTTTCAATAGGAGTCTCGAGGGAAATGTGTTCCCTCGACGTTCAGACTCTGAGTTAATACATCTCAGGGTGACAGAGGTTAAACAGTCATGCTGAACTTGTTTCAGCATCTCATCTTTTTTCGCTTTTGGAGTGCACTTCGATAAAGAAATTAAAAACGAGACCCTGAATAAAGACACTTCAGGGTGACGAAGCGGAGGCATCTCAGGGTGACAAAAAAGGTAGTCATTGTTTCTTATCCTGTTTATCATAGTTATAATTACAACCATCTCTATAAGAAAAAGGTTAAAAGCAGGATAAAGGTTAATATCGGGACTTTTAGATTATATAGGTGTAAAGGACAGGCATTTTGGAATTTCGACAATTTCCGAAAAACCGCTTTTTATGGTAAATGTAACTTTCCTTTGGGCTTTATGCAAATATTTTTTGCGGGATTTATTTATGGTTGTGCAGGCGGACGCAAGTGCGGAGATTTAGCAAAAGATTCCAAAGCGGATCGCCACCTTTAACGTAAAGGAGGCAATTGAGTTTGTGTTTCAATGAGGATGCAAAACCGCTTATTCGTATTCCTTTATTTTTTCCTTTCCAAGGAGCGCCAGACGCACGCCCCTTTCTATCGCTTCCATTTCGTGCTCTCCCGGGACAACGAAAACCGGTGCTATGAAAGAAACGTAATCTCTCACGCTTTCCGTGAGTTCTTTTGAGCGGGCAAGCCCTCCCGTGAGGACGATCGCATCAACATCTCCCTTCAAAACCGCTGCGTGTTTCCCTATCTCCTTTGCGATCTGATAAACCATCGCATCGAAAACGAGTTTTGCATATTCGTCTCCGCTTTTAATCATATTCAGCGTTTCCAAAAGCGAATTTGTTCCAAGGTGAGAAACAAGCCCGCCTTTTCCCGCAAGCATCTTCTTGATTTCTTCCTTTGTGTATTTTCCGGAAAAGCAGAGTTCCACAAGGGAAATGTTCGGCAGGTCTCCGGAGCGCTCGGGGGAGAAAGGCCCGTCCCCGTTAAGCGCATTGTTTTCGTCGATCATTCTGCCTTTTTTGTGCGATGCAACGGAAATTCCGCCTCCCAAATGCGCAACAATGAAATTCGCTTTTTCGTATGTCGTTCCCAATTCTTCCGCAACGATGCGCGCCGCCGCCTTTTGGTTAAGCGGGTGGTCTTTCGCCTTCCTTTTTATCCCTTTAAGCCCTGTGATTTTTGCAACGGGTTGCATTTCGTCCACAATAACCGGATCCACGATAAATGCCGGGATATTCGCTTCTTCGGCGAGAGAAAGCGCAAGAGGTCCGCCCAAATTGGACGCGTGCGCCCCGTATTTCAAACTCAACAAATCCTCCGTCATTTTTTTATTCACCCTGTAAACTCCGGATTCGAGCGGATGGGTATTTCCTCCCCGCGCTCCGATTGCATCGAAATCTTGTATCGAAAAGCCGTGTTTTTTCAAAAATTCTTCTATGATTTTTTTTCTGAAATCGAATTGGTCGGATATTCTTTCAAACCGGGAAAGTTCTTCCTTCGAGTGTGAAATCTTTTCCCTGACAATTTCTTTTCCGTCTTCAAAAATGCTGAGTTTCGTCGAAGTCGAGCCCGGATTTATAACAAGAATTCTCATACCTTATTCCTTCCCTCCGGAAATTGCAACTGCAATCAAAAGGGAATAAAATTTTGTTTCCACGGAATCCGCTCTGGACGGAAGAACGCAGGGTGCCGTTGTTCCTAAAAGGACTCCCGCAGTTTTTGCGCCTGCAAGTTTCGTTAGGGTTTTATAAACCGCATTTCCGCTTTCGATGTTGGGGAATATTATAATGTCCGCATCTCCCGCAACTTCGGATTTCACTTTTTTAATTTCCGCAGCCTCTTTTGAAACAATGAGATCCATAGCGAGCGGGCCGTCCACAATGCAGTTTTTTATCTGTCCTCTTTCGTTCATTTTTGCGATGATCGATCCGTCAACCGTGGATTCCATTTTCGGATTCACCGTTTCCACGGCGGAAAGAATTGCAACTTTCGGTGTGTCAATTCCCAACTTGTGCGCCACATCGACGCAGTATTTGACCTGCTGAATTTTCATCTCGAGCGTCGGCTTTATAATAACGCCCGGATCCGAAAGTATGAGGAGTTTATGATACGAAGGGATTTCGGCAATTGCCGCATTTGAAAGAAGCGTACCGGGGGGAACGAGCCCCCATTCCTTGTTCAAAATTCCGTGAAGGTAATCGTGCGAACTGCAAATCCCTTTCATTAAAACATCAGCACGTCCTTCGCGCACATCTTTTACCGCTTTTTCTATCGCTTCGAGCGAGCCTTTTACGTCAACGATTTTCATTAGGGAAATATCGATGTTCTCTTTTGCCGCAACTTCTTCAACAACACTTTTCCTTGCAAAGTTTGTCACGGAGAAAAGCCCTTCCTTGATCCCGAGGGACACCGCTTTCAGGGAATGTGCGTCTTCTCCGAATGCTAGTGCAATGCGCTTTAACTCGCCTTTTTTTATAAGTTCCTTTACGTCGTCCAATTTTTTAAGCATTTTTCCCTCCTTCATGCCGTATGCTGTTCAAATTATAGCGGAATAAACGTTAAAAGTAAACAACGTATGCCGATCTCCGCCAAAAAAAATCAAATAAACAAAATAGTAATTATGAATGTAATTATTAAAAACGGAACGGAATACTTGTGAAATTCTAAAAACAAATTCTTCTTGGAGAGCCTCAAAGCGATTACATTTGCCAAAGAACTTATGATAATGCCGTTCCCTCCGACATTTACTCCGTACGCTATTATTCTGTAATTTGCCGAATAGTGCGACAAAAATATGCTCGCCGGGACATTGCTTATGATTTGGGAAAGCAGAACAGACGTTCCGAAAAGATTTTTAGTGTTGTTCAGGTTAATTGACGTCATCAGGTTGTGAATGAAAGGTATACGTGCCATAACACCGAAATCTATGAACATTACACAGAACAATAATAGCAAACTCCAATCCGAGTGTCGAAGCACACTTTTCGATATTATGAGATATGTGATCAAAATCAAGGCAAGCAAAACGTAAATCGCAGACGAGGAATTCAAAAACAGAAAATACAGCACTATGAACGCAACGGATACGGCAAAAAGCAGACTGTTTTTCTTTCTATTTTCAAAGTTCTCTTCCGTTCGCAAGAGCGGTTTTCCTTTGAACGCAAATATCACGAATACGGCAAGGACAATTGTGAGGACAAGGAATGCCGGCAACATTTGAACCACAAATTTTGCAGAGCTCAACTGCATTTTGTGGAAAAGGTATATATTTTGCGGATTTCCTATGGGGGTAAGCGTAGAGCCGACATTAACTCCGATTGCTTCGAATATGATCAATTTCCCTACATCGTTTTTAATATATTTTTGAATGTGAAGTGTTACGGGAATTAGTATAAATAAAGAGACATCGTTTGTTAAGAATGCGGAAAAAATGACGGACAACGCTGTGAGCCTGATCGCAAGCCCGAGTTCGCTTCCGGAGCGGTTTATTATTTTTGCGGTAAACGAGTCGAGAACCGCGCTCTGTTCGATTCCTGTTGTTACTGCCATAAGCCCCGCTATAGTTGCAATGGTCTTCCAGTTTATAAAATGAAGGTATTCCTTTATGTACCGCGGAAAAGATACCATAAGAATGAAAAGCAAAAGAAAAAATACGGCATACACGGGATTTCTCCGTACAATATTTGCTATCTTTTTCATAAAAATATTTTACCACTTGAGTAACAAAATCAAATAGAACGGGATAAAATAATTATGAGCAGGGTTTATTGTCCTGATATCGTTCGGCAGATTTACCAAAGTTATATGCGAAATCATTTTTAACAAGTAAAAAATTAGTACCTGTTCCCTGCGGCAAGATTTGGATTTATCAGGCATTTTTTCTCGGCTTTTTTATTCTGCATCTTTACCCTAAAAATTGATTTTTTGAACGAGGCAACTCAGCGGGTAGACCAATTTATTTATTGTGGTATAATACGCTTTCGGAGGCGAAAAATGTTTGCTAAAAAAATAGGAATAACCGACACTACGTTAAGAGATGCACAGCAATCTCTGATAGCAACAAGAATGAAAACATCGGAAATGATTCCTGTGGCGGAGATGATAGACGAAGTGGGTTTTCACTCCGTTGAAATGTGGGGAGGAGCCACATTTGACAGTTGCATAAGGTTCCTCGACGAAGATCCCTGGGAAAGAATAAGAGTGCTAAAAAAATACATTAAAAAAACCAAATTTCAGATGCTTCTAAGGGGACAGAATCTTGTAGGTTATCACCATTACCCTGATGACGTAGTCCGGGAATTCATAAAGAGAGCCGTGGGAAACGGTATAGACATATTCAGGGTATTCGATGCGTTAAATGATACGAGAAATATGGAAGTTGCGGCGGAAACAATCAAATCCGAGGGCGCACATCTCCAACTTGCAATCTCTTATACGATATCTCCCGTTCACTCTATTGAAACCTATGTAAAGATCGCGGGAGACCTTGTAAGTATGGGAGCGGATTCTCTTTGCATAAAGGATATGGCAGGATTACTTACGCCTACTCAGGCATTTCGCCTTGTAAAAGGGATTAAAGAAAATTACGATATACCCCTGCAAGTACATACCCACTGCACAAGCGGTATGGGAACAATGACGTACCTCAAAGCGGTAGAGGCGGGAGCTGACATCATAGACACTGCAATATCACCGTTCGCCACGGGAACCTCGCAACCCGCCACCGAATCTATGGTTACCGTTCTCAAAGAAACGAACTACGATACGGGACTTGATCTCGGCCTTCTCTCGAAAATAGCCAAATATTTTAAAAAAATAAGAAACAACTATAAAGACGCAATGTTTGATTCCCTTATAGTCGACGCTAATGTATTATTGTACCAAATACCCGGCGGTATGTACTCAAATCTTGTCAGCCAGCTGAAAGGGTTAGGGGTAATTGACAAAATCGAAGAAGTGCTTGAGGAAATCCCGAGAGTTCGGAAAGACCTCGGCTATCCCCCGCTGGTTACTCCGATAAGTCAAATTGTAGGTACACAAGCAACGCTTAATGTAATATCAGGCGAAAGATATAAGATCATACCGAACGAGGTAAGAGACTACGTAAGAGGGCTTTACGGAAAACCACCGGCTCCGATAGATTCGGAAATTAAAAGGAAAGCGATAGGGGACAAAGAGCCTATAAATTGCAGGCCTGCGGATTTGTTAAAGCCGGGATTAAAACATGCGAAGAGCATTATAGGAGATTTCGCCACACAACCGGAAGATATATTGACTTATGCGCTGTTTCCGGATACTGCAAAAGATTTTTTGCTTCGCAAATACACCAGAAAAAATCTCGTGGATATCGGGCTTGAAAATACGGAGGAAGACGGTGTCTATCCGGTCTGATACCGATTTACGCGTAAAGAAGTAGAATATTGCCAAAAAGGCTCTTTCGGATTGCCCGATACGCGGAAAACAGTAAAGAGAATTTAAAAGTCCGCAACCTATTTTTACAAACAAGGCATTAGAAGACACTTGTTGTGGAAAATTAGTCCCCACCGGTCTAATATTAATCTGTAAAGTCGGCTTGAAAACGAACAAATCCTCGTGTTTGCGAATTTTATCAATTTGATGTATAATTTCCAAAAAGATAAAGGAGGGATTATGGAAGAAATAACTGGGTTTGATCCGAAAGACGTCGAGGAAAACAAAATTCTTGCCGCAATCAGTTATCTCGGCATTCTTGTACTGATACCACTTCTCGTCAAAAAAGACAGCAAATTCGTTATGGAACATGCAAGGCAGGGGCTTGCGCTGTTCATCGCGGAAATTATCGTGTGGCTCGTAGAACTTATCCTGGGACGAATTCCCGGTTTCGGTGTCGTCATTGCCATACTTGCAAACATCTGTTATGCGGTACTTGCAATTGTCTCAATTATTGCGCTTGTGTATGCCCTTATGGGTAAATGCTGGAAGATTCCGGTTGTTTACGATTTTGCAAAAGGCTTAAAGATTTAGCGAAAATGCCCCGCATTGAGCGGGGCTTTTGAAATGAGTAGCAAAAAGGCATATTTTTACATATTGCTTGCCGTATTTTTTTGGTCAACTGTTGCAACGGCATTTAAAGTTTCTCTCAAATATCTTACCGTTGTGCAATTCTTATTTGTCTCTTCCTTAACTTCCACAATAGTCTTACTCGTGCTTTCCACAGGGAATTTTTCCTTCGACCGAAAGGGAATCGTGCGTTCTGCATTGCTCGGAGCATTAAACCCGTTTGCTTATTACTTTGTTTTGTTCGGAGCATACAGCCTTCTGCCCGCACAGATTGCACAACCCATAAATTATACGTGGCCCGTAATTCTTACCGTATTTTCCGTTGCGTTTTTGAAACAAAAAGCAACTCTTTTAAATTATGCGGGAATACTGATAAGTTTTAGCGGAGCGGCTCTTATTACCTTCGCCGGGCATTCGGCTCTTCCCAAAGAGGTAAATCTTTATGGTGTTTTACTCGCTTTTTTGAGCGCATTTGTCTGGGCAATATTCTGGACGTTAAACCTTAAAGACGAGCGGCCCGAGAGCGTGAAACTCTTTTTCGATTTTCTTTTTGGAACTATGTACATCTCTGCTGTTTTCTTTTTCACCCGTTCTTTTACACATATAAACCCAAAGGGAATTTTGCCTGCTGTCTATGTCGGAATTTTTGAAATGGGAATTACCTATCTTTTATTCATAAAAGCGATAAAGATATCGAATTCTTCCGCAAAGATATCGAATTTTGCTTATCTTTCCCCTTTCCTTTCGCTTATCTTTATAAGTACGGCCTTGAGGGAAAAAATTCTTTTTTCGACAATCATCGGGCTTTTCCTCATAGTTTCCGGGATTATCATAGGAAATTCCGCAAGAAATTAAACAATCGTGCCGTCTTGTTAATTTTTTTATTCTTATCTTTGCCAAATTTTTTTCCTTTTTGAGGATTTCAAAATTTAGTGTGCCTTAGCCTCAAATAAAAGATCTCTTACAATTTCAGAGCAGGAAATTTTTAAAGAATACGAAATACTTATCAATTTCAGTGACAAGTTACAAACACCGGAGTGCTGTCAACTACAAACGTAACTTTTCCGTTTTTTGGCCTGATTATTTCGGGAGATGAATTTGTAACATCTTTCTCGGTGATTACCTTTTCCATTTCTGCGTATTTGCAATTCACATCCAGACTTATTTGTTTTTTTCCCTGCTCGCACCATACGACATAAACAGGTTTTTTATTTGAGAAAGTAAATCTGAATAAAAAGACGTCCTTACCCAAACCTTCGATTCTTTCCGCCTTTTGAAATCCGCTCAATTTATTCACAGCTTGCCGATACGCATAAAATACCGGACGTAAAGTAACGTCTTCATTCAAAAATCCTGCGAACACCCAGCTTTCTCTGTTTGCATTTTTATATGCATTCGGAGAGAAATCTTTTATGGATTCCAAAAATATTTTTTTAATTCCTGTTTCCGCAGCCGTAACAATCTTTTTCACGGAAAGTTCGGCTTGCTTTGCCCTCAGCCATTCTATCGCCTTATCATGGAACGGATTGGAAGAATCGCTTAAGGCTTTAACAATTCCCGTATGTTTTCCGTCGGTAATCCATGGAACGCTT
>JAGHAO010000118.1 GCA_021161495.1 Caldisericaceae bacterium
AAGCAACTCCGAGTGAAAGTACCGCTTACGAGCTTGCTTTAAAAGATAAAGAAAAATACCCGGATATAATCGTTGCAAACGAAGAAGAAGTGGAAGAATACGGTGCTGATCCGTTCTATACAAACTCTACACAACTCCCGGTGGATTATACGGACGATCCGTTTGAAGCTGCGGAAAAACAAAATGATTTGCAAAAACTGTATACCGGAGGAACCGTTTTGCACTTCTTTTTGGGAGAATCGCTTCACAACGGGAGTGAAGCAAAGATTTTCGTGAAACGCATAATAGAAAATTTTGAGCTTCCGTATATTACGATAACACCTACTTTCAGCATCTGCCCGAAACACGGATACATTCCGGGGGAACACGAATTTTGTCCGTATTGCGATGAAGAGCTTGTAAAGAAAATGGAGCAAGAAGGGCTTAGCGATAGGAGCAGTTCTTCGGACATCGAGTTTAATATAGATCTATGAATCCAAGAGAATCTGAATTAAAAGTAAACCTTATTGCTTATACTCCCGAGCCTGAAAGGGTCGTTGCAACCGCAATGAGGCAGAGCAGATTCAAAGGAGGAGTAACGGGTCTTGACTTGACAAAGGAAAAAATTCGCCATCTTGTGGATCTTGCTTTGCAATTAGGTCATTTGTCGGTTTTCGAGCATATTTCTTTTACTTTTGCAATTGAAGGAATCTCAAGGGCCTGCTCACATCAATTGGTAAGGCACAGGTTGTTTTCTTTTACTCAACAGAGCCAGCGGTACGTAAGGGAAGAAAATTTTCCGTATATTATTCCGGACACTATTAAACAAAACAAAGAGGCCTATGCAGAATTTATTGAAGTAATCGAGGTTATAAGTAAGACTTACGGAGATCTAGCCAAAATTGTTCCGATTGAGGATGCACGTTTTATTTTACCTAATGCAACGGAAACTAAAATTGTTGCAACTGCGAATGCAAGAGAATTGATGCATTTCTTTAAGTTGAGATTGGACAGTGCAGCCCAATGGGAAATAAGGGCGCTTGCAAGAAAAATGTTTAATCTTGTAAACGGAGTGGCTCCTATGATTTTTTCCAAGGAGCATTTAAATAAATTTCAGTAGAGGAGGTGATGTGAGTGCGTTATAAAGAGGATGAAAACGGAAATTTGATTTTGGAAAACGGGAAAATTATCCCTAAAGAGAAGAGACAGAAGGCTGAAGTTTACAGTCGAGTTGTCGGGTACCTGAGGCCTGTGTCTCAATGGAACAACGGTAAAAAGCAGGAATTTAAGAAAAGAAAAACATTTAAGGAAGAATGAGGAGAAAAGGCAGGCGAAAGCCTGCCTTTTCTTATTCCTTTACAAGTGCGCTTGCAAACGGTGCAACAAGTAGTATTAAGCCAAGAATTATACTTACGGCAATATGTGCTGTGCTGTATTTTACAATATCGGGTATGAACGCGAACAAGATGAAGAGTATTCCCATCAGGAACGAAATCGTTCCGCTGATCTTACTTTCCTTGAACAGTTTGTATCCGAAATAGAGTGCTGCGATCCCAACTACGATGTAGATAATGACATTAAAAGCAGTCTTTTTTATAAAAGCGTCAATAATGGCTAATATTCCGGCTGTACTTATAATGTATTTATTCATATTTACACCTCCTTGTATAAAAGAATTTTACTCGTATTTACGATTTTTGTCAATATCAAAAAAAATCATTTTTGTATCAAACGGATTTTTCAGATAGGCGGATTTACCGTATATAATAATAGTCATAAGTAAGTTTTTTGTTAGAAAGCGCAATTTATATTTGTTAATTTTTTCATTGACAACATAGGTAACGGAATTAAAATGTATAAACAAAATCTTATGATTAAGGAGGTGGCAATATGCCTGGTTGGTGGTTGCTTCTTGTGCTTTTGCTTGCCATTATCTTTATTGTTTATGCAACGGGCAAGCTAAAACTCAACGCTTTTCTTGCATTGCTTCTTGCGGCTTATTTTACGGGGTTGCTTGCGGGAATGCCCGGAGACAAGATTTTATCGGCAATTACGGGAGGATTCGGAAAAACATTGGGATACATCGGTATCGTAATTGCAGCGGGTACAATTATGGGAACTTATCTTGAGAAATCCGGTGGGGCGCTTTCAATGGCGGAGGCAGTGTTGCATTGGGTCGGAAAGAAAAGGGCGGCACTTGCAATGTCCATTACGGGGTTCTTTGTATCGATTCCTGTTTTTTGTGATTCCGGTTTCGTTATTTTATCTCCGTTGAACAATGCGCTTGCTGCTGCCGTGGGAGAGAGCGCCGCAGTATTCGAAGTGGCATTGAGTACAGGATTGTATGCTACTCATTGCCTTGTTCCTCCTACGCCCGGTCCCATTGCGGCTGCCGGAATATTGAAAGCGGATCTTGGCACCGTGATAGGGTTAGGTTTAGTTGCCTCGATACCTGCAATGCTTGCGGGGTATTGGTATGCGGTTAAGGTGGCCAAGAAATGGTATATTAAACCTAATGTCTCTGAGAGTTATGAGGATTTGAAAAAGCGATACGGCCGTTTGCCCGAATCTTGGAGGGCATTTACTCCGATTTTTGTTCCCATTGTTTTAATTTTGCTTAAATCTCTCGCGGATTTTCCTTCGCACATTTTTGGTACGGGAAGTTTAAAATCGGTAATTGATTTTATCGGTAATCCGAATACTGCTTTGATTATTGCGGTGTTCCTCGCTATGTGGCTTCTCGTGA
>JAGHAO010000230.1 GCA_021161495.1 Caldisericaceae bacterium
GAGTGCCATCGCAACAAATACGTCTTGGTGCATAACCGCTTGATATGTAAGCCTACCAATTCCGGGAATAGCAAAAACTGTTTCTGTAATCATTGCACCACCTACAATTCCCGGGAACGATAATCCTATTAGGGTAATGATCGGAATTACCGCATTTCTGAATGCATGTTTATATATAACCGTGTGCTCGGGTAATCCCTTTGCTCTCGCAGTTCTCACGTAATCCTGGCTTTTTACTTCAAGCATTGAGGAACGCATATAACGAAGCCAACTGCCGACTTCGAAAACTATAAGAACAAGCGTTGGCAATGCAAGATGTCGCGCTTCATCTGCCATTCTTATATACCAGGGTGCCTGGTTAAATTCAACCGGCATACCGTTTATCATAATAAATGCGGAATGTGACCCCGCAGCAGGAAACCAATGTAACTTTACCGCAAAAACATACATAAGCATAATACCAAACCAGAAGGTAGGCATAGACATACCGAAGAAAGCAAAGAATGTAAGAATATAATCCGATATTGAATATTGATGAATCGCCGAATAAACACCTAACGGTATGGAGAGAAGTATCGCAATTATCATAGATGTTGTAGAGAAAGCAACAGTAACGGGAATCCTACTCCAAATAAGCTGAAGGGCTGTCTTCCCGGGAGCCATTACGGAAAGCCCCCAACCGTGTTTAAACAAAATAAAATCTTTGAACCAGTACCAGAATCTTACAACAAGCGGTTGGTCCCAATGCCATATATGCATTAGGCGTTTTAAATCTTCAGGTCTTACGTGCGGATTTAAGAGTAAAACAGCGAACGGATTACCCATTTTTGAAACAAGCCAAAAACTGACAAACGCAATTGCAAAAAGAACGGGAATTAATTCAAGACTTCGCCTTATCAAATAGTTTCTCATCTATTTATCCTCCTAACACATTGGGAGGGAAAGGCAGTAAAGCAAAACCTTTCCCTCCTATTAGAGCTATTCTATTTCCTAATTATTTTTCCCAATACCAGTACTGAGCGTTCCAGGTGCTCGGAGTTACAGCACTAATTGAAAGATCATATCCGACAAGACCTTTACGAATAACTGCAACAGCAACGTGGAAGTTCAGATAGAGTTCCGGAAGTTGATCGTATACAATTGCCTGAATCTTCTTAGAGGCATTAAGCCTTACATTAGGATCAACGGAATCGTTACAAATCGTCGTCCATTTGTCAAGTTCGGCATTCTTAATTCTCGTAAAGTTCTGTCCAGCCCAACCGTTATCCTCGGTAGGAATCTGCGAAGAGTTGTAAAGTCCATAACTACATATATCCGCAGGATCAGAACCCCAGGCAAACAACGCACCCTGGAATGTTCCGTGAATCCAGTCGTCAATCATCGGACCCCATGATTTGGGTACCGGATTAACCGTGACTCCGAGATTCTTCTTCCAGTAATGCTGCATAAACGTAACTTCCTGTTCACGCACTGCATAACCTGCGGGAAGCTCGATATTCAGCACAACTTTCTTTCCGTTCGGCGCAATGAGGTTACCGTCTTTATCCCATGTATAACCTGCTGCCTTAAGTATAGCTCTTGCTTTCGCGGGATCATAAGGATACTTTCCAATGTTTGCTTTGTTGAAAGCAGCGAAATTCGTAGGAATAGGACCGTAGCAAAGCGGCCTCTTACCCATAAAGATTCTGTTATCAAGTTCTTTTCTATCAAGTGCATACATTAACGCTTTACGAAGTGTTACATCTTTAAGGAATTCATCGGAAAGATTAAGTGTTACATGTTCCCAGAACACAGAAGGAATGTAAAGAATGTCAAACGTCTTTGTGAGGCCATTCTTTTCCGCCGCTTCTGCCTGAGGAATATCAATTCCGATACCTGCCATCGTTCCGTCAAGTTTACCAGCCATAAGCTGCATAAGCATAGAGTTCGTATCAGGCGTGAAGTAGAAGACAATATTATCAAGAAGCCCCTGGCCTGCCCAATAATAGGGGTTTCTCTTCAGGATAATATAATTACCGTGAGACCAAGCCTGGACTTCATACGGACCACTGTAAACAGGATGTTCGTTGAAGTCGCAAGAATTGATAGCCGCGGGATCTTTATCAAAAATAGGCTTAAGAATGTGCGCAGGATACACACCTGCACCGGTAGGGCCATACTGCGCCCAAATGGACAGTTCTTTCCAATATACAACGAGCGTATAGGGATCCGGTGTCTCAATCTTCGCAACCTTATCGGCAACGTCCCTTGAAACAACCTGGACCGCATTGTTTTCCACCATTTTCCATGCAAATACGTAATCCTCTGCGGTTACAGGCTGCCCGTCGGACCACTTAACGCCTTTTTTAAGCTTCCATATTGTTTTCATTGTATGGGCTTTTTCGTTCACAACCCAGGTGCCGTTTGCAGTAGAAGGAATATAGTCAGCTTCAACGGGATAAAGTTTACCGGAAGGAAGAGTTGCAGAAGCACCTTCAGCAACAGCCCCAAGAATTTCACTCATGGTCATACTGGAGTCAAGCACAGAGAAGAGCGTTTTCGGCTCTTCGGACGTTGCCATCGCGAATTTTCCACCTTTTACAGGGGGTTTGAGGATCATATAAATAGAATATGCACATTCCGCTCTTGTTGCAGGATCACGAGGTCTTATATTTCTTTCACTATCCCATTTAAGAAGCTGGTAAGAAGGCCTAAGTGCAAGAGTCATTGCACCCTTTGCCCAGGAGTCAACCTTGGCTTCATCATTGGAGAATGTTGCGAAAACAAGATTCGGGTCGTGTGCCTCTTTTTCTTTACCAAGAACCCTAATTTCAAGAACAGCAAGCTGTTCTCTCGTAATAGGATCCGCAGGCCCGAATTTTCCGTTACCGTAACCTTTAATGTAACCGGCCTTTACGGCAGCTTCCACATAACCATAAGACCAACGGCTCTTCGAAACGTCGGTGAAAGTGGGCGTGGAAGGCTTATAAAGTTTAAGCCCTTTCGCAACAACAATCATTTTTGCGAACTGTTCACGAGTAACTTTCGCCTCGGGTTTGAAAGTCCCATCCGGGAATCCTTTGACTACTCCCTTACTGACAAGGTAATCAATGTGTTTTTTCGCCCAATAATTCGCAGGTACATCAGGGAACCCTGCCGCACTTGCAGGCGCAGGTCTTACTGCAAAGAATACCAGCACCATTGAAAGTGCCAATACAACTGCTAATAATTTCTTCATAAATCAGTCCTCCTTTCGACTTTTAGTTTTTTAGAAGAAATTTCACTTTTCGCAAAATTTTTCAGCTTACCACCTCCCCGTATAATTTTATTGAAATATCGCAAGTTGGCCAAACGGCCAATACAGTATAACATTGTTGCGCTCATTATACAAAAGCCTAACAACCTTTTTATCGGTAAACCTATATGTATTTATCTTTACGATATCCGGCTTGCTATTTTGTTTCGACATCTTTTTCATATCCGGCATATGTACGGAATACTTTTTGTACGGCTTAACAATAAACGGGTTTAATGCAATTAAAAACAAAGAAAAAGAAAGGCCCAAAGACAGGATGTTAAACATCACTCTCTTGCTCCAAGCATTCGTTGCTTTTCCATATTGCTTGTTATATTCCTTATTTAATCTTTGGGCAAGTTTATCCTTAAAATCTTTATTTTCCGAAATACCTTTCTTCAGTAAAAGGGAAATCTCGGCAATTTCTATAAGATCCTCCTTTCTTCCGAGTTCCGAATAATCGGGCGCTTTGTCGCAAAGCAGTCCTTCGAGAAAATTATTCACCTTTTCTTCATTATTACTCATTCCCCATCTTCTCCTTTATTAAATCTTTAAGCTTTTTTAAGGCACGGAATTGCAAAACTTTAACGTTGGCTTCCGAAATACCAAGATTACTTGCTACCTCCTTTATACTCATACCTTTGTAAAAACGGCATTTCAAAACCGTTTTATAGCGCTCATTCAATTCGTTCATACTTTCCTTAACAATCCTATCAATTTCGTTCCTCTCAATCGTGATATACGGATCGTCGATCGGAGGTTGTAATAAGAGATTCCACTTTTCTTCAAAGGGAAGAATTTCTACTCCCATATTCTTCCTAAAAAAATCCCTTATTAAATTCCTTTCAATTGTGTACATCCAAATATCAAGCCCTCCGTTCATTCTTGTTTCAAAATTTTTTAAACCCTTAATCACCCTAAGGAACGTTTCGGACGTGATATCTTCCGCCTGTTCCCTGTTTTTAACACGCTTATACGCATACCTATACACCTTGTCAAAGAAAAGGTTATAAAACTCATTAAACGCGTCTTTATCTCCGCTCTTTAATCGCTCAATTAACTTCTTTTCCTCCGATTTTTCCACTCTTCCACCTATATAAACGAATTTATCCGAAAAAGGTTACACTTATTCATTAAAAATTTCTCCGCTTCTCACAAAACGGGGCGTAGTAATAACTATAACGCTATTTGAATTAAAATTTCCCGCTACAAGATTATAGCCATTCTCGAGAGGATAAGACGTGACAGGCACAAATTTTATAATATTGCCGGATACGATATAAATGCCTTGCTTTCCATCACGTTTCACTATTACATCACTTCTCAATTTTATTCCGTTCTTAGATCCCGTGAAGACAAGATACGAGTTTTTGGTAAGAAAATATTTCATATATTGGTTTAATCTATAGATCGAAAATTTCTTTCCCGAATAAACAACGCTTCCTTTTACGGTAATCCCGTTTCGATATATCAAAACATTGCTTTCTTTTACGGGAAGGCGAATATAAAAATTGTCATTATTCACTACGGAGCAGATTACTTTTCCTTTTTCCGCATTTTTATTCGACAATTCAAAATCACATCCTTCTGAATTGCCGTTTTCAAAATCTTCCAAGCGAGAATAATAACTTCCCATAGAACCCCAAAGCAAAAGCCCTTTGGAGGGAGACAAAATATCTACGGTATACTCGGAATTTTTGATTCTCCCTATGAGCTGCCCCTTTTTCACATAACTAAAATTCCCGGAAAGTTTTTCAACTTCCCCTGATGCTAAAGCAACAACGGGAACCGAAATGAAAAACACATCGCCATCCA
>JAGHAO010000202.1 GCA_021161495.1 Caldisericaceae bacterium
ATTTCAGGGTGACAGGGGGCGGAGATTTCAGGGTGACGAAAAGGTAGCCGTTATTTCTTGTCCTGCTTATCGTAGTTATAAATTACAACTAAAAATTAAAACCGGAGCAAAGATTGATGTCAGATCTTTTAGATTATATAGGTATAAAGGACGAAGATTTTAGATTTTAATGGTTAATCTTCCGAACGGAAAGAAAGGTGGCTTTCTAATTCGAAACACCGGAATTTGTATCAATAATTTCTTTTTGGTGTTTGCAAATTTGTGTTCCAATCTGTTGTGTTATATCTGACGTGTCTCGGATATGGTAGGGGGCATTCTGTCAGTCGTAACCATAATTTTTCGTAAATTCTATTTTTCTCAGGTCTATCTCTTGTTGTAATTGTATATTTCACATTTGTCTTCTCGGCGATTATATGTTTTGTTACGGACATTGAGTTTTCATTATTTTTCGCGTGCTATTTTCTCGAAACCCGTTGAATTTATGATTTTGGAAACCGCGTCTTCCGTAAGTTTGTTTGTGACGTGCGTGTATTTCATCGTGGTATTCAATGAACTGTGGCCGAGCAGTTCACTTATTGTGATAGGGCTCACTCCGGATTCGAGTGCCAATGTTGCAAACGTGTGCCTTAATTTGTGGGGAGTGATATGTTTGTTTATGTGTGCTCTCTTTGCGTATTTTTTTACGAGAAGCTGTACGGAGAGAGGCGTGAGTTTTTCGTTGAACCTACTCTCGAATAAATATTTTCCTTTGTGCCTTCTTTCGGAAAGATATTTTTTTAATAACGCGGACAAAGGCTTTGCAATCGGTATTATGCGTTCTTTATCTCCTTTTCCTTTTACGCGCACGATGTTTTGCTGTAAATCGATGTCGTAAGTTTTTATATTTACCAGTTCGTTTACGCGCACGCCTGTGTAAAGAATGAAAGAAATTATTGCAAAGTCGCGTGTGTTATCTTTTGCGGCTTCAAGTAATTTTGCAACTTCTTTTTTGGAAAGAAACACGGGAAGAGTTTTACCCATTCGAGGCGCTTCCGGAAGGTCGAATTGCATTTTGTATTTTTTCTGCATAAATTTTCCCAAACTTCTGAATATCCTTATCTGCGTTGCCCGCGAATTTTTCGTAATGTTTTTTTTCTCAAGATATTCCTGAACGGATTCTTCGTCAGGGATTTTATAATGTCTGGCAAAGTCATTTATGATATACAAATAATTTCTTATGGTGGTGTAAGAATATCCGCGCATCTCCATAAAATTTCTGTATCGTGCTATAATTTCTCTATCCATCTTGCTCCTTTCCTCTATATATGCAATAGGTTCCTATTGCATAGTAACAGAAAACATTTTCTTTGTCAATAAATGTTGATTGGAAAAGAAGTTTTTGATAAAATACATCTATGAATTCGGAGAAAATCAGAAGGATAACGAGAATAGGTGTATTTATTGCCCTTACGATTGTCGGGGCGTGGATTTCCGTTCCGATAGGGCAGGTGCCGGTTACGTTGCAACTGTTCTTTGTTTTGCTTGCAGGCTACGTGCTGGGTGCAAAAGACGGTTTCATTGCGATGTGCGTTTATTTGCTTCTCGGCGCTTTAGGGCTTCCCGTGTTTGCAAATTTTGCGGGCGGATTTTCCGTGATCTTAAGCCCCGTCGGAGGGTATTTGATCTCTTTTCCTTTTGCCGCTTTTGTTTCAGGCAGGATGTTTTTTTCGAAGAATAAATTTTCTAAATTCGTTCTTTCCGTTCTGCTTCCTGTCTTTGTAATTTATCTTTTAGGCGGTTTGCAACTTTCGTATTTCGTAAAATCTTACAAAAAAGCGATTGCCATCGGTATTATTCCGTTTATTCCGTTTGATATCGCAAAAGCCTATGTTGCTCTTGCGGTTGCATTCAGATTGAACAAGCATTATAATAAAAATAAAAGAAAGGAAAAAATTTATGGAAGATAGAGGCAAGGTTTTAAAGGAAATTCTTGAAAAAATTAATGATAAAATAAAAGAAGGCAAAATTGATCTGGCAAAAGAGGTTTTCCTTTTTAGGAAACTGCACATAGAAAAACTTTTGGAAAGCCCGGATTTCAACATATTTATTGCTTCGATGTTCACCACAACAGGCTTCCTCTCTTTTTATATCTTGTATCTTCTCCAAAAGAAAGATTATTTCGGCCAGGAAATCATCAATGAAATTTCGGAACGCACGGAGAACTGCTGGCTTCCCAACCCCGGAGTGATTTACCCTCTTCTCAAAGAAATGAAAGACGACGGATTAATCGAGGGCAAATGGGCTACCGAGGGTGTACATCCCCGTTTTGTTTACCACATAACGGACAAAGGTAAAGAGCAATACGACAAATTATACAAAGTCATAAAAATAAAATTTACCGAATTCCGTTACATCACCGACAAAATCTCCAAAGAATTATTCGGAGAATAAAATCTTATCCACAGCCTTTACAATAAACCGTTTTCGTTGAAACTGTAATATCCCTTTTTGGAAACTATCACATGGTCAAGTATTTTTATTCCGACGAGTTTTCCGATTTCAACCAATCTGTTTGTAATTTGCCTGTCTTCCGGACTTGGCTTCAAGCTCCCGGACGGATGATTGTGAACGAGAATTATCGATGCGGCTCTGTCAGTGATTGCG
>JAGHAO010000083.1 GCA_021161495.1 Caldisericaceae bacterium
AAGAAAAAGAGCGCGCAAAAAACGCTCAGGGTGACAAACAAACAGTCATGCTGAACTTGTTTCAGCATCTCATCTTTTTTCGCTTTTGGAGTGCACTTCGATAAAGAAATTAAAAACGAGACCCTTCGCAAAATACGCTCAAGGGTGACAACTAAAAAGTCATTCCGGACTTGATCCGGAATCTCGTATTTCTTCGCTTTTGGAGTGCACCCTGATAAAGGAACAAAAAACGAGACCCTGAGTAAAGACCCCTCAGGGTGACAGAGGTTAAAAAGTCATGCTGAACTTGTTTCAGCATCTCATCTTTTTTCACTTTTGGAGTGCACTTCGAATAAGAAATAAAAATTGAGATTCCGAATAAATACGTTTCGGAATGACGGCAAAAAACGAGACCCTGAATAAAGACACTTCAGGGTGACGAAGCGGGGGCATCTCAGGGTGACACGGGAACGGGGACATCTCAGGGTGACGAAAAAAGCGGGGATTTTAGGTTACAGTATAAACTCATTCAGCCTTCTTCTGTAAGTTTTCCACTTGGGCATATATTTGGTCAGCAAATTTTTGAATTCTTTGTTGTGGTGCCTTATGATGATATGCAAAAGCTCGTGGACGATTACGTATTCGAGGTACTCCTCCGGCTTTTTGGCAAGCTCTAAGTTTATCCAAATTCTCCGTGCATTCGGGTTGCAACTTCCCCATTTTGTTTTCATTTTTCTTATCCTTACTTCATTCGCTTTTACTCCGATAATCTTTTCCCATTTCGGCACCAGAATCGCAAGTCGCTTTTTAAGTTCTTTTCTTAGCCATTTTTCGTAGTAATTCTGTCTTTTCTCTTTTGTATACGAAAGCGGAACGTAAAAACGAATGTATTTTTTGCCGATTATCTCGATTTTCGGCCTCTTGGCATACTCGATCTGCAAAATATACCTTTTCCCTTTTATGTAGTGGCTTTCTCCGGATACGTATTCCCTTTTCGTTTGCCTTTCCTGAGAAAGGAAACGCCCGATGTTCTTTTTAATCCAAGCGTATTTTTTGATTACAAACAATCTCACCGTATCGTCAGAAACATATTCGGGGACGGATGCTCTCACTCTCCCGTCAGGCGGCAAAACACTCAAATGGAAATTTTTGATGTCTTTTTTAATCACCAGAACATCGATGTCCCGAACTTTGATTATTTTCTTTACCATAGCTTAATATTCCGGCTGGCTTTTTACGATTTCAAAAAGTTTCTCCGCTAATTTTTCTTTGTCGAACGGAATATACGGCTCGCTGCCTTCCGCGGCAAAACCGTTTTCCACCGTGCTATTTTCAAAGTGCTCGATTATCGTTTTCAGTATTGCATTCCTAATTTGCCTTTCTTTGAACACGTTTCCCCTGAAATTGTCTTTCTTCGTTTTTCTTATTGCAACGTCCAATTTGTTTACAAGTTCTTCCTTGTTTGCGATCTTCGGCAAATTGTCGTAAAGTGCACGTTTTGCCTTGCTGTTCCTTATGCTTGGAGGATACTGCTCGCCGATTTTCTCCTCGTTAATTAACTTTTCCGTTAATTTTTTAATTTCTTTCAGATAATTTTCGTATTCTATGGTATTTCTCCTTCGCTTATCAACAAGGTCTTTTAATATGCGGGACAATTTGTCATAGTAAGCGGGGTTAATGTCGCGCTCATCTACAATCACTTTTCGGATATTGTTTTCAATCGTCTCGGCAACCGCATCTTCATTCTTCTTAATATCTTCCGGAAGTTTTTCAATCGCTTCCTCGAACCCGTATTTTCCGATCATCTTCAGCAGAGAAGTATTTTCAAAAGAAACCAATATCCTGCTGTCCTTTGCCTGTATGTAAGAATCTATCAGGTATCTCATTGCGGGGTTCAGCGCTTTCAAATCGAGGTAATCTCCGCTTATGAGTTTGAGTTCGTCCCTTATTGCTGTATAGTTCCGCACTTTTTCCCTGATTTCCCTCTGCTTTTCTTCGGAGTACCCCGCTTCGTCAAGGTCGTTTGCAATGTTAGCGTACGCCCTCACAAGCGCCGACACCATTTTATAAAATTCCACCCTGAGTTGCTGTCTTTCTTCGGAGCCATTCCCTATGAAGTAATTTTTGTATTCGTTTATCCCTTTCGGAGGCTCCACGCTCTCCGTAATAAGGTCGAGTTTTTCGATAATTTCGTCTAAGTTCTTCCTCGCTTCCTTTATTCTGTTTTTAAGCAGCCCTTCCACGTCTCCCCGTTCAAATTCGGCAAAAGCGCCTGACGTGTAATCCTCTATCGCCTGCTCCATACTGTTGAAAAGGTCTCTGTAATCAATAATATACCCGTAATCTTTCATAAGTTCGTCCAACGTGTCTTTGTCGTCCAATCGGTTCACCCTGCATATTGCCTGGAACAATCCGTGGTCTTTCATCGGTTTGTCTATATAAAGATACGTTGCGCTGGGTGCATCGAATCCGGTGAGCAGTTTGTCCACCACGATGAGCAATTTCATCTGCGCCGGTTCTTCTATAAATTTCCTCTTCACGTCTTTTTCGAATTTCTCAATCCAATAGTCTTTTACCGCTTCGTCTTCGGATATGTTGAAATAATCCGCTATCATTTTCCTGTAAATTTCGTATTTTTTAATATTTTCCTTTTCCCCTTCCTCGCCTGTTTCCTCCCCTTTTATGTTTGCAATATCGGGCCGGTAGGAAGTAACGATTGCAAGTTTGTCAAACCCTTTCTGCCTGAAAATTTCATAATATTTGCACGCCTCGTATATGCTTCCCGCAACCAACATCGCATTGCCCCTGCCCGCTTGCAGCCTCGGTTTCGTTGCGAAATCGAATATTATATCGTCGGCAATTTTCTCCATTCTGCTCTTGGAACTGTAAAGTTTTTTCATCGTTGCCCATTTTCGTTTGAGTTCCGCCTTTGCAATATCGGAAAGCCCTTTTGTTTTCGCTTCGAACCATTCGTCTATTTTATCTTCCGATATAACGCCAATGTCCACGTCGCGCGCTTCATATCGCAAATCCAAAATAACGCCGTCCTCCACGCCTTCGTCGAATTTGTACGTATGGATGTATTTCCCGAACGTTTCAAGCGTGGTGGGTTTGTCTTTTTTCAGCAGGGGTGTTCCGGTAAATCCTATGAAAACGGCATTTGGTAGGATTTCTTTCATCGCTCTGTGGAGTTTTCCGGATTGCGTTCTGTGGCATTCGTCAACAAACACGAAAATGTTTCCCTTGGGTTTGAAATTCGGCGGAAGGGATTTTCGAATTTTATCAATGAATTTTTCGTAATCTTCTTCTTTCGCTTCCGCACTCGAAACCCTTGAAACGCTTCCGAACTTGTGCACCAAAGAGCACATAAGGTTTTCGTCTTTTTTGTTCAACTCGCTTATCAAATCCCTTGCGGATTTTGTCCTGTAAATTTCTTCTCCCACGCCTCTGAACACTCTTTCAATCTGCTCGTCGAGTTCTATCCTGTCCGTAATTATCAAAACCCTGCTGTCCGTTACGTTTTCTATTATCCATTTCGCAAGCCAAACCATTATGAGCGACTTTCCGCTTCCCTGCGTGTGCCAGATGATTCCGCTCTCTCTTTTCCGTATGCTTTGCTGCGCCGCTTTAACGGCAAAGTATTGGTTGTGCCTCGGCACTTTTTTGATTCCCGAATCGAAAATTATGAAATCGTGCATTATTTCAAGCAAGCGTTCTTTGTTCAGCAAGCGGTAAATGTCGCAGTCGAGGATGTTGTCGGATTTTTCGCATTTATCCCTCGGAAGCGTTCTCGGTATGTTCGATTTTTTGTTGTGGTCGTATTTCGGGTTTTCCTCTTTCCATTTGAGGTAATACCTTTCCGGAGTTTCTATCGTTCCGTATCTTAGGCCCTGCGTGTCGTTTCCCGCCATAACGAGTTGAACGGTCGTAAAGAAATCGCGGATAAATTCCTTTTTCTGATTGTCGAGGTTCTGCCTGATTCCTTCGCTTATCGAAATTCTCGAACGTTTCAGTTCCAAAACTCCGACGGCAATGCCGTTTACATAGATAACAATATCGGGCCTTTTTACGTGCTTTCCTTCTATCGTAACTTCTTCCGCAACAGCAAAGCGGTTGTTTTCCGGGTTTTTCCAGTCGATAAAATTTATATGAACGGATTTTTCCGAAGCGCTCAACCTGACGTCCGTCCCGTAACGCAAAAGTTCATAGACTTCTTTGTTCCTGTCGTAAAGGCTTTTTTGCTGGTTCGACGATGCCTTTTTCAATTTCTCGATGCCTTTTCTGATTACCGCATCTTCGTATCCTTGCTTTTTGAGGAAATCCGCCAAATATTCCTCTTCTATGTTGGAATTTCCGAATCTTTTTTCCCAATTTCCGAGATAATCGTATCCCAACTCTTTTCGGAAAAATTCAATCACCCTGTTTTGCGTTTCCCTCTCCGGCATATTCGACTTTATCCCGCTCATTTTGTCACCCGAATAATTTATTGATTTCTTTGAAAACTTTCTCAAAGTTATCTAAAGTTTCGTTTTTAAAGTCTTTGGCAGAATAACCTTTTGTTGATAATATTTTTGCAGGCAAGTAATGATTAAATCTATCTATCCCTTTATTTTTTAAGAATTCGTTTATTTGCATGAGGATAGACGGGATATCATTGTTTAAATGTGATAAACTAAGTCTTCCATATCTATTTTCAAATGCCTCGTTAAACAATTTCAAATAATC
>JAGHAO010000198.1 GCA_021161495.1 Caldisericaceae bacterium
TCGTTATATAGTGAATAGAGAAGGAATACGTTTCCCCACCAAGTTAAACAAGGTCGTAATTTTTTACGGAGTCAGAAGAAGTGGTAAAACATTTATCCTTTACGATTTATTTAAGAAACACGAAGAAACATCCGTATATTTGGATTTCGAAGACGACAGAATGCAAGACTTTGAGGTCGGTGATTTCGAAAAAATCAAAGAAGCCCTGTTCGAATTGAAACCGGAACTTATAGACAAGAGACTTGTGTTCCTCTTTGATGAAATTCAAAATGTCAAAGGATGGGAAAAGTTTTGCAGAAGAATTGCCGAAAGGGAAAATGTTTCAGTGTTTGTTACCGGCTCGTCTTCAAAGGTAATGCCTTATGAAATAAACACCGCTCTGAGAGGCAGATCCTGGGAGATTGAAGTTTTTCCGTTCTCTTTCAGGGAATACTTGGCTGCAAAAGAAATAAATCCCGATAAAAAGAATCTGTTTTACGGAAAAAATAAGTTTGTCCTGAAAAATTACTTCTCGAAGTATTTGCGTTGGGGTGGGTTCCCGGAAATTGTGTTTGCGGATTCGGAGTTCGAAAAAAGAAAACTTATCAAAGAATATTTCAATGCAATGTTTTTCAAAGATCTTGTCGAAAGGTATAAAATCACCAACATTATATTGCTTGAAACGCTTTTGGATAAGTTATTCTCCTCTTTTGCCACAAGAATTTCGCTTACTTCCTTTTACAAGCAGTACAAAGGCAAATTTCCGTTTTCAAAGGATTTGCTTTATCAATACTTTTCATATATCAAAGAAAGTATGCTTGTGTTCGAAGTTAAAAAATTTTCCGAGTCGGTTTATAAGAGAACAAGAAACCCGGGAAAGATTTATCTCACTGATACGGGACTTGCCAAGAGCTTAACTTCCGATGATTTGGGGAGAAGGCTCGAGAACTGTATCTTTCTAGAATTAAAAAGAAGAAACTATGAAGTGTTTTACTTTCACGGGAAAAAAGAATGCGATTTTATTGCGGTAAAGGATAAAGAGTTCACTCCGGTGCAAGTAACGTATGAATTGAACGAGAGCAACACCGAAAGAGAGACGGAAGGACTTATCGAAGCCTGCAAAACGCTCGGACAAAATCACGGGCTGATTATTACTTTTGATGAAAAGAAAAAGATAAAAACGGATGGCATTTCGATTGATATTATTCCCGCATATGAGTGGCTGATAAAAAACTTCCGGAATATTTGAAAGAATTTTATGATTTTGTTTACGAGTTTCCCGATGAAGTTTGCCGTTTTAAAATAATTTGCGCACTTTCTCGTCTTGAGATATTGCCTTTTTGTCACTCCGAGGCCTCCTTTTTTGTCACCCTGAAGTCCCCCCTCCCCGTCACCCTGAGATGTCTTTACTCAGGGTCTTAAATCGAAGGAACACATTTCCCTCGAAACTCCTATTTTCCTGTTTGTTGCCCTGAAATGCCCTTTGCCTTGTCACCCTGAAGCGTATTAATTCAGGGTCTCGTTTTTTGTTCCTTTATCAAGGTGCACTCCAAAAGCGAAAAAAGACGAGATTCCGGATCAAGTCCGGAATGACGAAAATACGAGGTGCTGAAACAAGTGCTCGCCTTCGGCGAGGAAAGGAGTGCAGCATGACAAATACGAGATTCTTCTGTCGCTACGCTCCATCAGAATGACTGCCTTTTTCGTCACCCTGAGGCGTCCCCGCCCCTGTCACCCTGAGGTGTCGTAACTCAGGACCGAATCTTTGCATTGGTTATTCCGAAAATATTTTTAGGTAGTGCGGTTTGTATCTTCCGCTTTAAGGCGTATAATTTTCTTATGAGAAGCGGATATGCGGACCTTCCTCTGCACGGAGGGAAAGCCCCGAAGTGGCTTTTTGAAAGAATGAAAAAACTCGCTCGGGAAATCAGCCTCGTTATCATCGCAGAATACGGAACTAACGAATTCCTAAGGCGGATTTCCGACCCGATATGGTTTCAATCGTTCGGGTGCGTTTTGGGATTTGACTGGCACAGTTCCGGAGTTACCACAACGGTGACCGGGGCGCTTGCGGAAGGGCTGAAAGCGGAGCAGAAAAATATCGGCCTGTTTTTTGCGGGAGGCAAAGGAAGAAGAGGTTTAAAAACTCCGGAAGATATCGCGCGCTGGGGTGAGCGGGGAGTGATTTCTCTCGAAAAAGTCAGGAAATTTCAGCAAACGTCGAGGCTTGTTGCAAAAGTTGATGCGGATGCGCTTCAGGACGGCTTCCGGATTTACCACCACTTTTTCGTGTTCACGAAAAGCGGGAAGTGGGCCGTTGTTCAGCAGGGACTGAAGGGAGAATCGAAAAGGGCAAGGAGGTACCATTGGATTTCCGATAACGTGAAAAGTTTCGTTTCCGATCCGCATAAGGGTATTGTTTCCGCAAAAAAGGAAACTGTTTTGAACCTTGTTGACGGAAAAATTCCGGAAACGCGCAAAAAAATTGCGGAACTTTCTGCGGAGAAGCCGGAACTTGTCCTTAAAGAAATCAAACACATAGAAATGCCGTTTCACCATCCCGTTTTCAAGACGGATTTTAACGAAAAACGTCTGCGAACAATTTTGAGAAAAACACACGAGCTTTCACCTTCCGATTTCGAAAGCCTTTTACTTATCAGAGGCGTGGGAGAAAAAACGCTGAGGGCGCTTTCCCTTGTTGCGCACGTTGCGTTCGGAACACCGCTTTCTTTCAAAGACCCCGCGCTTTTCTCGTTTGCACACGGAGGAAAGGACGGGTACCCGTTCCCCGTTGACAGGGAAACATACGACCGTTCGATCGCAATCCTTAAAGATGCGGTAAGAAAAGCGAAAATCGGGGATTACGAGAAGATTAATGCCTTAAAACGGCTCTCCCGGTTTTAACGGAGGCTAACCGATGTAAGGAAAACCGAAAAAATGAAGAAAAATTTTGATAACCCGCTCGTAAAACTTGCAGTCTACCTCGGCCTCGTCTGGTTTACCTTTTGGCAACCGGTCATAGTTATTTTCTGGCTCAAAAACGGGCTTACAATGGCGGATGTTATGCTTCTCAAATCCATTCACGGTATTGCCGTTTTGCTTCTCGAAATTCCCACCGGAATAATAACGGACAGGTACGGAGCGAAAATCTCCTTTGTCTTTGCTTCCGCGATATACGTTTTGTCCCTTGTCGTTTACTCGTTCGGACATTCATTTTACATTTTCCTTATTGCGGAAATTATTGCGGCATTCGGAACCGCATTGGTTTCAGGCAGTGACTCCGCCTATGTGTATACGTTTCTTGACAATCAAGGCAATGCCGAAATGTTTTCCGAGGTGATAGGCAAAATTCATTCTTTCAGGCTGTTTTCTCAAACTGTCGCGGGTATTTTAGGCGGAATTATTGCTCATTATTTCTCCTTGAGGCTAACTTTGACGCTTACAATTATTCCGAACGCTCTTTCATTTTTTATCGCGTTGAAACTTCCGCAAATAAAGGCATTGCCAAAAAAAGAAAAAGGTTTGTTCTTAATCTTCGGGAAAGGGGCGAAAGGGCTCTTCGGGAATCCAAGCAGCATTCGTTTCTCCTTAAACTATATCTTAATTGCGGCATCGGGGCTTTTGCTTTTCTGGTTGTATCAGCCTTACCTTAAAAAAATCGGAGTTCCGATAATATACTTCGGAATCTTAACGGGAACGTTTAATTTAACGGCAATGTTTTTCTCTTCCGTTTCGGGGAAGATTAAGAAGTTTCTCGGAGCAAATTTCTCAATCTTACTCATAAATATAATGTTTGTCCTCTCCGCATTCCTTACGGGAACAATTTCGTCATCTTTCGGGTTTGCTTTTATTTTCGGATTGCAAGCAGTCAGAGGAATGCAGTCTCCCGTATTTTACGAACAGATATTGAACAACGTACAACCGGAAAGTAGGGCAACTGCAATCTCAATGCTTAATATGCTAACAAGATTTTCTTTCATCGTTGCGGCACCCGTTTTGGGAAAAATCGTCGATAAAAGAGGTATATTTTACGGAATAAATATAACGGCTTTGTTTGTCGGTTTTGCCGTAGTATTTATTTATATTTCCGCATTGAATCGTTTGAGAAGTAAAAATTCACGGATCTAACCGGTTTCTTCGCCTTTTTCTTCCGTATTCAAAGGGTATTTTCTTTTCAATATTTGCTCGGAAACGAAT
>JAGHAO010000052.1 GCA_021161495.1 Caldisericaceae bacterium
CTACTAAACCCGCTATTAATGCATATATTGTCTCTTTTACAAGAGTTTTTTTGTCTATTTTGTTCTCTTTCATAAACAATTAATATTTAAATGAACTTCCGCCGATGAATTCTCGCAAGATTGATGTCGGTGGTATTTCTTCGGTAACGAGTGGTAAGAAGTGAGAGAGGAAATTTAAGAGCCTGAGAGATTCTCCGTATTCTTTTTCCTTATAATCAATTGCGCGAAGTGCAACCTCCGCTCGCACTCTCAATACGGCAAGTTCGTAAACAAGTGCGGAGTTAAACATCACATCGGCGTTTTCCTGATAAGGGAAAATGTATTTTTCTTCACCTCTGATAACCGTGGGCCATCTTCTTATTGTTTCCGCTGCGGAAATCCCCCTGAAATGACTGTCGCGGACGATTCTTCTTATAAGCCTCGTATCTCTTGTGGGTATCCTGTTTATCCTGTCGATATTCAACTGAGTCAAAGCGCTTACATACACTTTAAATTTGTCTTTTGCCTTAATGCGTTCCGTAAGCTTCGGATTCAAACCGTGAATTCCTTCCACAATGAGGATTCCGTTCCTGTTCAACTTTATCTTTCTGCCTTTTTCGCTTTTGCCGGTGAAGAAATTATATCTTGGCATTTGAATTTCTTTACCTTCAAGGAGAAGCCGCAATTGTTTCTGCAAAAGTTCGTGGTCAATGGCATCAAAACAGTCGTAATCCGGTTTGCCGTCTTCGCCTATCGGGGTTTTTTCTCTGTCGACAAAATAATCGTCGGTTGATATCACGGTAGGAACAAATCCGTTCACTCTCAATTGAATTTCCAACCGTTTTGCCGAAGTTGTTTTGCCCGAAGAACTCGGGCCTGCTATTAAAACGATTCTTGCGCCTCTGTTTTTTATCATATCGGCAATGTCGGAAATCTTTTTCTCGTGGAGCGCTTCCTGTATCTTTATGACTTTTGAAATTTGCCGGTTTGCAATCGCCTCGTTTAAATCCCCTACATACCGGACACTTAAACTTTCAACCCATTTTTTAGATTCCTGATACGTTTCAAAGAGTTTGCGCCTGTTTGCTACGCTTGCGAGTTTTTCCGGATCGGTCCTATCTGGCAAAAGAATGAGAAACCCCGGTTCATATGAAATAATATCAAATACTTTTATCATTCCCGTGCGTGGAAGCAGGGGGCCTGCAAAATAAACATAGTACCCGTCTATGAAATACAGCGGAATCGTGTCTTTGGAAAGGTATTTAAGCAATCTGATGTCGTCGAACCTTCCTTCTCTTTCCAACCTGCTTATCGCTTCCTCTTTGGTAAGGTTGTGCTTATCTATTTTTTTATCTTCCATTACCATTGTTTCCATACATTTTTTTAAATCTTTTATGGCTTTCTTCACATCATCGGCATTCTCTATTTCTCCGTAAAGTGCATCGCCGTAAGAATGCTTTATATGAACCCTGAATCTCTTGTTAATTTTTCTAATGCAAAAAGAAGCAAGGAAAGCAAGTGTCCTTTCGTAAGTGCGCCTTCCCTCCCCTTCTTTCACTGTAAGAAGTGTAATTTTTGTGGATTCTTCCACCTCGTCGAGAAAGCCCATTCTTTGGTTATTTACTATGGCGCACGTATAAGGATAATCTACTTTTCCTACAATATCCAAAATTTTTCTTTTCATTTTCATCACCTTTCCTATTTACAGATTAGTATTATAATGGCAAAAAGAAAGAATTGCAAATTTTCGAGCGGAGGGACTTTGAAAGAGAATAAAAGGTTGCCGTACGATATCGGGAGTATCGTGCTTATTGTTTATGTTTTTGTAATTCTTATCGTTCGTTTTAATATTTTTCCGATTTTTATAGATATTTATTATCATCTTGCGGCAATGCAGGGATACAACCTTGCAAGGGGGATAACAGCAAATGCCTACTGGGAATTCGCTCCGTTCGGAAGGCCTCAATTGTATCCTCCGCTTTTGCATATCATTATGCTTTTTATGCTGAAATGCGGAGTGAGTATTTCTTTTATCGCCAAATTTACAAGCTTTGTAATGTTCCCGCTTACCGTTTTAATGGTGTGGTTTACGGTTCGATCTGTTTACGGTAAACGCCCGGCATTCTTTTCCGTGGTTTTTCTTGCCGGCGCAAGCACTTTCTTCTATCATATGTCCGTTTTATCGGCTGCGGCGCTTGCGCAAATTTTAGGGCTCCTTGCTTTTGTATCGATCGAAAAAGATTTGAAATTTGCCTCTCCTGTTCTGCTTACTCTTATGCTCTATTCTCATATTGCAATACCGTATTTTTACTTTGTCGCTTTCCTTATTTACGGAATTTTCAGAAAAGAAAGGCGGAAAATTATATTCAGATCGCTTTTGATCTCGGCATTGCTTTACTCGCCGTGGCTTATTCATACAATTGTTCATCTCAGGTACATTATGCCGAGAAGCCCCGATCCCCCCGGGCTTGTACCCGTTTCCGTATCTTTGAATCTGTGGCTCTGGGTATTTGGGATTGCAGGTGTTGTTATTGCGATTTTCAAAAGAAAGAAGTATCTCTTTCCGGTTTTTCTCCTTGTCTTGCTTACACCTGTAATGTTAGGTTATCAAACAAGATTTTGGGAA
>JAGHAO010000135.1 GCA_021161495.1 Caldisericaceae bacterium
ACATTTAGACAAGTCGCTCCAAGCAGTGAACAGGTGGTAAAAATTCTGGAAGTGATGTATAACAGTTTGGAAAGCGGCTCTGATGAAAAAGGCGAAGCAGTAAGAATAATAAATATATCCAATTCTTCCGTAAATATTTCGAACTGGCAGATTACTGATAACGAGGCTTCGGTTTTATTCCCGGAGGGCACTGTTCTAAAACCGGGAGAAAAGATTTGGATTGCGAGAGATGCGAAAGAATTTGAAAAAGAATTCGGAGAAAAACCGAACTTTGAATACGGAGCGGATAGCGATCCGTCTGTCCCTCAGATGGATAATGCTGCGCAGTATCCCATATTTGATAACGTGGCGGACGAGTGCGAAATTGTTGATGCATCAAACAGAGAAGTTGATGCGGTTGTATGGGGCAGTGGCTGTACCTGTATTACAGGCTGGTCCGGCGAACCTGTGGAGCCGTATGCATTTGCAAGTTACGTTTCAACTGACGGGGATATTATTTGCAGAAAGCTTGACGAATCTACGGGGCTGCCGGTTCCGGATACCGATACGTTGTCTGATTGGTCAACTGATCCGGACGATCCCATTAACGGATGCAAAGTTATGTATCCGGGATGGAATACAATAGACGATTTCTTCTTCCCTCCGAAGGACACCGCAAAAGTGCATACGACATTTATGGCAGCGCCGGACAATACATTTAAAGGAATTACGGATTTTATTGATTCCGCTCGGCATTCGATAAAGATTGAGGTTTATTTGCTCACAAATTATGAGATTGCAGACCATATTGTAAGTGCATTAAAGAGAGGTGTTTCCGTAACGGCTGTGTTCGACGGAGAGGTCTATGGTGCGTCCGGAGGAACGTATGATTCCGAAAGGTACATTGCAAAAGAAATAGTGGATAACGGCGGTAAAGTATACTTCTTGCGGGGAGACGGAAACTATCATGATAGGTATAACAACATACACGCGAAATTCGCCATTGTAGACGACAGTAAAGTTTTTATCAGTTCGGAGAATTTCTCAAGAGGGCCTATGCCTTCCGACGATAAGAGTAATGGTACCGCAGGCAACAGAGGTTCGGCAGTTATAACTGACGATCCGGTGATTGTGCATTCGCTTGTTAAAGTGTTCAACCATGACTGCAACCCGGGCTATTACGATGTTTCTCCTTATGATCCGTCGCGCGATGCCCCTCCTGCCGATTTTACCTATAACCCTCCGAGTGATAAAACGGGATATACTCCGGTTCAATCCAATCCGCTTTCCGTGTATGAAAACGAATCTTTGGAATTGATTGACTCGCCTGATACCGCATTGAGAAATACCGATTCTCTTATAGGACTTATAAACAAAGCCGGAAAAGGCGATGTAATTATGGAGGAAACCCAGTATGAATATGTTTATTGGGGGCCTTCCGATCACCGGTATATTAACCCGCGTTTACAAGCTTTAGTTAACGCAGCGAAAAGAGGAGCCAATGTGTATATTCTGTTAAACGGTGCGTACGGAGTGGATGCAAATACGGCAACAAAGAATTACGTGGAAGCACAGAGCTCCAACATACATTGTTTACTTGGAACTCCTACCGGGAGCGGAGACTACGGTGCATACCCGATCCACAACAAACAATTCATTATGTGGATTAATGGCAAAGGATACGTTAACATAGGCTCTATAAACGGTTCCGAAAATTCCTCTCGTGTCAATAGAGAAATGGCGTTGCAGATTCAATCAGATGCAGGGTTTGAATATTACAAAAAAATATTTGATCATGATTGGCACGTTTCAGGCGGTGGAAATGTAAATGTAAACCATAAACCAACCGTATCCGTTTCTCCTGCGGAAATAAAAGTTCCTGACGGTGCCTTTGCCACTACGAAAATTCATGCATCGGATCCGGACGGAGATCCTCTTGTTATTTCGGTAACAGTAGATCCGAAACCTTTTGGTACCTATACGGTATTGAATAATAACGTCTTGAAATTTTTACCTTCAAAATCCGATGCAGATGAAGTATTTGTGTTTACAATAACCGCAACGGATCCGCAAGGACTTTCTGCTTTTGCTCAGTTCAGAGTCACGGTATTTAAGCATAGAGATGCAACTCCTCCTACTTTGGTAATTCCTGATATTAACCCTAATATTTCCGAGATATCAAATAATCCTGCTCTCTCATTCACGATAAACGCTAATGACGACTCCGGAAAGATTGCAAGAGTAATAATAAAAGACAACAATACTGTAATGAAAGACGTATTTGACAATATTAGCAAAGTCGAGATAGCCTTATTCGAAGGGATAAATGATATTTCCGTTACTGTTTATGATACTTCCGGCAATTATACAGTAAAGACTTTCAGGGTTGTTTCCGATACAAAACCTCCGATTATTAAGTTGGATTGTGCGGATAAGGTTGTATCAACTGACAACTTCCTTATTAAGGGCAGAATATTTGATATTACGACAGGTGTGTCTTCGGTTACGGTAAACGGGAAATCCGCGGTCTTGAAACCTGACGGAATGTTGGAGACAAAACTTCACCTTAACCGTGGCAAGAATATTATTACGGTAAAAGCAACAGACGAGGCCGGCAATACAGCCGTTAAGACATTTAGTGTAACCTATTCACCAAGTTATGCTGCTGGCAACAAGATTGTTATTCTTCAAATAAATAATCCTTATATTATGGTGAACGGAAATAAAAAGAAAATTGATGTACAAGAAAACAAACCAGAAATAAGAAATAACAGAACAATTCTCCCGATTCGTTCTTTGATTGAGTCTCTCGGGGGAAAAATATATTGG
>JAGHAO010000226.1 GCA_021161495.1 Caldisericaceae bacterium
AAAGCATAAGATCCGGTTTCATAGCCAGCGCTCGTGCAATCGCAACACGCTGCTTTTCGCCACCGGAGAGCTGCGAAGGATAATGCCCCGCTCTATCTGCCAAACCTACCTTCGATAAATAATACATCGCAATCTCATTTGCATCCTTTTCGCTCATTCTTTTAACTTTTACAGGTGCTATTGTAACATTTTGAAGCGCAGTCAAGTGTGGAAATAAATTAAAATGCTGAAAAACCATACCTATCCTTTGCCTTATTGAGGAAAGATTCTTACTGTTCTTGTCAATTTTCTTCCCCTCAAAATATACTTCTCCGCTTGTAGGAAATTCTAAAAAATTCAAACATCGGATAAATGTGCTTTTCCCAGCCCCGGAAGGTCCAATAATTACAACTCTTTCGCCTTTTTCGATAGAAAAATTTACGTCTTCGAAAACAAGTAAGTTACCAAATTTTTTAGTTAGATTAACTGTTCTAATCACCTTTACTAAACCTCCCTTCCAACTTCTCGGCATACCTCGTTAAAGGAATCGTAAAGACAAGATAAAGTATTGCGGCCATTAACAAAGGAGCAAAAAAATTTGCAGTAGCCGAACCTATTTGCTTTGCTTTATAAACAATCTCGGAAAGTCCGATTACCATAACAAGGGAGGTGTCCTTCATTAACGCAACGATATTGTTTGTTGTAGGAGGTATCACCCTCTTAATTGTTTGCGGTAAAATAATATACCTCATAGCCTGCCCGTAAGTCATTCCCACCGAAAGCGCGGCTTCCATCTGGCCTTTTGCAATTGATTCAATACCTGCCCTTAAAATTTCCGCGACATATGCAGCAGAATTAAGGGAGAGTGCAACAACTGCCGAAGCAAAAGCGCTCATATTTTTTATAGGTATGGCATAATAAAAAATCATAATTTGCAAAAGAAGGGGAGTTCCCCTAAAAGCATCGATATATACAAGGGCTATTCCTCTTAATATTTTGTTCTTCGAAATTTTCATCAAGGCGAGCAAGAGCCCTATGCCAATACCTATTAACCCGGCAATTGCAGTTAAAGATAATGTTACGGGAAGCCCTCCCAAGAGAAAGGGAAGGCTTGCCCAAATTTTATCAAAGTTTGCTATAATGTGCATCTTTTAATCCTCCGGCTTTTTTCCAAACCATTTTTCGTATAATTGGTCGTATTCGCCGTCGGATTTTATTTGTTTTAATATATTATTTATCTCTTCTTTAAGTGCTTTTTCGTCT
Organism: Caldisericaceae bacterium; assembly: GCA_021161495.1. Taxonomy (GTDB): domain Bacteria; phylum Caldisericota; class Caldisericia; order Caldisericales; family Caldisericaceae; genus AUK232. The sequence goes on from JAGHAO010000226.1 coordinate 1,243, forward strand.
TTCCTGAATGCAATACCATAGTGCTCAACGGTAAACAGTTTACCTACAAGTTTTAAGTTCGGATGAGTTTTAATGAAGTAAGCGGAAACGGGAAGATCATTAACAACAGCATCAATACGTCCCATCTCCAAGTCAGTAAATGCATATTGAATATCCGGATATTCCTTGATTTTGATTCCTTTGATTTTTTTTGCCGCTTCTTCTCCCGTTGTCCCTGTCTGAACACCTACTACTTTCCCTGCAAGATCCTGAGGCCCATGAATAGCTGTATTATCTTTTCTTACGGCAATAATTTGCCCCGAATCGTAATAGGGGATGGAGAAATCAATTTCTTTCGCACGTTCCGGAGTAATCGTCATCGCGGAAATAATCACATCGAACTTTCCGGATTTAAGTGCGGGGATAATTCCGTCCCAGGCAGTCGAGATAATTTTTGCCTTTACACCTAATTTCTCTGCGATCAAATTTGCAAGATCAATGTCAAACCCTACAGGTTGGCCCTTCTTCGTATCAATCCATTCAAATGGCGGATAAGTAGTGTCCGCACCTACAGTAAGAACGCCGGCTCTTTTTACTTTAGCAAGTGAATTAAATTTAAGAGTAACGTTAACTGTTAAACCTTTTTTAGAAACGGTGATATTTTTTTTGTAAGGATCCGCACCATCTGCACTGACTTTCAAAACATAGTTTCCAGCCTTCACCTTGTCAAAAGTAAAATGACCGGTAGAATCAGTTGTAGCAGAAAGACTTCCGAGCTGTACCGTAGCCCCCGACACAATTTTTCCATCGTCACCCTTTACAACACCGCTTACGCTTCCTGCCGCAGCACATCCCGTGAGGATTGCTACGACAATAGCCAACATTAGAATCAATGTAACCGCTTTCCTCATATTTCATTCCTCCTTAAATAAAATTTTGATATTATACGTAAATAATTTTGTGTGTCAATACCTAAGGAGGAAATTTGAAGCAGTTATTTTTTTCGAGGGCCAAAAATTAAGGTTCCTATACGAACAAGGTTTGCACCTTCACTAATGGCAACCTTATAAGAAGAGGACATCCCCATTGAAAGATACTTCATCTCCACATTGGGTAATTCCAACTCTTTTATTCTATCAAATAACTCTTTTGTTAATTTGAAATAAGGACGTAATTTCTCGGGATCATCCACAAGTGGCCCCATAGTCATAAGCCCTTCGATTTTAATATTCGGCAAGGTCGAAATTCGCCTTACAAGGTTTTCGCAATCCTCCGGCATTACTCCGGATTTCTGTGGTTCTTTCCCACTATTTACTTCGATTAGTACGGGCATAATTTTATTCAATTGGCCTGCTCGTTTGTTGATCTCATCTGCAAACTCCATAGAGGAAACAGTTTCAATCATATCAAAGATCCGTACAATTTTTTTAATTTTTCTTCTTTGCAAACTTCCTATGTAATGCCATCTTACAATTCTTCCTATTTCAGGAAATACTTTTTCGGCTTCTTGCAAATAATTCTCCCCTATTATTTTTACCCCCGCCTCAATAGCCTCTTTTATCTCAGATGCCGTCCTCGTTTTTGCAGCCGCCTCAAGCTGAACTCCTTCGGGAAGTTCTGCCAAAATTCTTTTTACATTATCGCTTATGCTGCTCATTTCCACCTCCTTAAACTCTTTAATATAGAAATATTCCTCTTATATCCGTCTATCCCGCCGGGTGTTTCCAAAATACCGGGCACATTCTCAAAGTTATGATCGTTAACCAAAAGTTCAAATGCTTTTATACCTATTTTACCCTTTCCGATTTCTTCATGCCTATCCATACGAGAACCTAACTCTCTCTTAGAATCGTTCAGGTGAAAAGCTTTAATATTTTCAAACCCTATTACGGTATCTAAAAAATTCATAGTTTTCCTGTATGTGTGTTTGCTCCTTATGTCGTATCCTGCTGCGAAAATATGGCACGTATCTATACATACACCAATTCTGTTTCGTATTTCAACCCGGTTCATTATGTACGAGAGATGCTCAAACTTATATCCCACATTGGTTCCCTCTCCCGCAGTTGTTTCCATAAGGACAGTTACTTTCGTATTATTAGTTTTAAACAAAACTTCGTTTAATCCTTCCGCTATTGTGTCAAGTGCATAACGCACTCCTTTGCCCTTATGCGCCCCGGGGTGAAATACAAGATAGGGAATTCCAAGTTTATCCGCTCTATTAATATCTGCTATTAAATCGTTCAATGAACGCAAACGCGTCTTTTTGTCAGGACTTGCAATATTTACAAGGTAGGAAGAATGAACCGTTGCAGGTGAAACTCCTAATTTTGCAACGTTTTCCTTAAATTTTTTGATTTCGCTATCTTTAAGTACAGGTATCTTCCATTGCATTTGGTTTTTTGTAAAGATCTGAAATGTTTCGCAACCTATCTCAAAAGCTCTTTCAACCGATTTCGATATGCCTCCCGCTATGGAAACATGTGCTCCTAAAATCATTTTCTACCCCTTTATCACTAAAATAGGCCTGGAATGAGCAACCCTCTCGGCAAGGCCGTTATGCTCTATAGGTTTAATTATTTCATTTATGTCTTTGTATGCCTCAGGTGCTTCTTCCCTGACAATTCTTCTATTTCCGGCTAATAATGTAATGCCCGCTTTGTTCATCTCGTTCAGAACCTCTTCAAAAGTAATTTGCTTTAATGCCTTATGCCTGCTTAATAACCTACCCGCTCCGTGAGAAACACTCCCGAAAGACTCTTTTAGTGAGTTTTCCTTTCCTACAAAGATAAACGAACCCGATTTCATATCTCCCGGAAGTAATACAGGCTGGCCTGTCTTCTTAAAAATCCCTTTTAAAGCAGGATGGCCCGAAGGAAAAGCACGAGTTGCTCCTTTTCTATGAACAAGTAAAAGTTTTTCTTTACCATTTATGATATATCTTTCAAACTTTGCTATATTATGAGCAACGTCGTATAAAAGATACATACCTATTTGCTCA
>JAGHAO010000131.1 GCA_021161495.1 Caldisericaceae bacterium
ACTCTACACATAGAGACAATATACGGGTTACCACCGATAAAATTCAATTTACCAAAATGATCCTTCATTACGTCACCGGAGAAAATCCCGACATTGGTTCCGATAAGAAGATTATTTCCTACATACGAAAGCGAAGTGATTGTATATTTGTCAAAAAATTTGTTCCACTTGCACTCCTTTCCCAATGTATCCGAATAGAACAAGCCGTATTGATCCGTTCCCAAAAAACAACGCCCCTGGGGTGTTTCTATAAAAGCAGTTGTTCTGAGAGTCGGCAAACCTCCGTTTCTTTCCATCCAGGTTTTTCCCAAATCATCGGAATAATGAAAACCGGTGCAAAGCGAAGTAACAAAAATTCTTGAGCCGTCTGTTTTGACAGAGGAAATTGTAGGACAGTTGAGTTTATCCATAAGAGAAACCCATGTCTTCCCTATATCGGAAGAAACGTATAGACCTGCATTGGCAGTACCTAAAAATATTTTTCCTCTTAAAAAAACCACACCGGTAATCTCAAGATCCGCCAAGCCTTTGTCTCTCTCAACAAAATTAGAACCGGAATTCGTAGAAACAAAGAACCCTGTCTTAGTACCCACAAAAATATACTTACCGCTAACGAAAATAGTAGTTATACCGTATGGCAAATTAGCAATTTTCTCCGGGTTTGATTTTCCAAAACTTAAACCGGGTCTCAAAGTAAAACCGAACATCGTCAAAAGAAATATTGAAACTATAAGTGTAAAGGATACTATTCTTTTCTTCATCACTCAACCTCCTGCAAATAAGTTATTTGTGAAAATTATAGCATAATTTTTTAAAAAATAAAAAGCGGAGCCTGAGAGCTCCGCTTTGTTTGCAGAACAAGCGATTCGGAAATAATTAACGAGATTAGCTAACCGCTTTTACATTTATACCCCTTTCCGCATCCGTTCCCGGAATAATATTATCAAGGAGAGCAGCGGAGAGTCCGCCTACAGCCATTCCTGTTCCAAAAATTGCATTTAAGATATCGGCGAGCCATTCCCACGCATGCGAGCTGAATACAATGGGGTGCGCCTGTATCCAACCGGGCAAACCGAGGCCGAGTAGGAATGCAAACGAAATAATCATAATATTTCTCATAGAAGAAAGATCTGCACGTGAAAGGGTTTGAATTCCAAGTCCGCCGATAATACCGAACAATGCAATGTATGCACCACCGATAATAGGTGTCGGAATCGTAGCGACAAGCGTTCCGAATTTCCAGAAGAATCCCATAATAATGAGCACAACAGCACCGGCCCTGATAACACGGTTGGAAGCAACACCGGTAAGTGCGATAACTCCGATGTTTTCAGTATAACTCGTACTTCCTACGCCACCCATCATACCGGAAATAATACAACCCAGGCCTTCGGAACCAATTCCCCAACTGATTACGTGTTCTGAAGGTTCAGGTGCGCCGGACGCATAGCAAACACTGTAATAGTCACCTACAGATTCAATCATAGAGGCAGTGTAAGCAGCAAGGACACTTGTGAATGCAAGTGTGTTAAATTTGAGTGTTTGAGCCGCTCTTTGCCCCCAAGAGCCTGTACCGTATCTAAATAGTGTCGGCCATACTATCCATCTTGCCTTTGCAACAGAATCAAGGTGAACAAAGGAGGGGCTATTCGCAGGGAATACGTGTGCAAGGGAAAGGATAAGTGCAAGAAGATAAACAGTCACTACTGAAATAAGAACAGCAAACGTATTAAGTCTCTTATTCTTTGAGATAAGAGAGAAATAGAAAATCAAAGCAACTACAAGTAAAGAAAGCCACCAGTTTGTTCCCGCGTTACTTACCGCAGTACCGGCCAAACCGAATCCGATAAGCATAATAGTAGGCCCGATCGCAATAGGAGTAAGTATTCTTTTTAGCAATCCTATGAGCCCGGAATATCCTACTATCAACTCATAGATACCACCGTAAATAAGAGCACCACCCATTGCCTGCATCATCTGATCGACTCCGCCGCCTTGTTTCTTAATTGCAGCAAACACGGTCATCATAGGAGCAATGAATGAGAAAGAAGAACCTTGAACAATGGGAAGCCGGCTACCAATCCTCTTATCCACATGGATTAAAGTAGCAATACCCATCACCATATAAACCGTAGCAATAAGAATTCCCTTTTGTTGGTCGTTCATTCCCATTGCATTACCAAAAAGAATGGGAACTAATGTTGTTGCTCCGAAAAGTGCGGAGACATGCTGAATTCCTGCCAAGATCGAGAAGCCCCAAGGCGGATAACTATCAATAGGCCATGGTACTACTCTCTGCTTAAATGTGCCATATTCTTCATCTGCCATACCAAACAACCTCCTTTTGCATAGATTTTTTTTGTTTAGTTAAGCCGCTTTTCAAAGATTTTTTCGCCACAACCACCTCCCTTTCTCATTTTTGGAGAGGTATCAAATGACACCTCTCCTTATTATAACAAAATTACTGCTTGTTCTGCTCTTTTTCTTTTAATGCGTTAAGAATTTTTTCGGGTGTAATGGGAACTTCTTTTATCCTGATACCGAGAGCATTTTCAACGGCATTCGCCACGGCAGGCATTACGGGAATCATTGTATGCTCCGCTATACCTCTTGCCCCGAACGGGCCATCGGGTTGAGGCACTTCCACTATTATAGGATACATTTCTCTCGGAACATCAAGCGCCGTAGGGATCTTATAATCTGTAAAGTTAGGATTCAGAATTTTACCGTTCTCGTCAAATTTAACTTCTTCCCAGAGAGCAGTTCCAAGCCCTTGGACAAAACCTCCAACTATCTGACCCTCTACGAGATCGGGGTTAATTGCTTTACCTGCATCAAATGCTTCTGCCATTTTTAGTACCCTAATTCTACCGGTTCCTTTATCGATCTCGATCTCAACCGCACCTGCACCAGTAGTGTAGTGAACATTCGGATGTCCGCCCAATCCGGTTTCGGGATCAACTTTTGCGGAAGTAAACTCTGGCATAAACATTCCATGTCCCATAATCGGGCCACCCCTGTAGGTTCCGTCAGGCATCTCTATTCCGTTTATAACAAATTTTTCAAACGGAAGTTCGAATTCCGGATCCGTATAGCATTTTACCTTAGCGTCCTCCAAATACAGGTTGGACTTGTCGATATGATATGCTCTCGAAACCGTTTCAAGTATTTGGTTTCTCGCATCAATTGCTGCTCGTCTTACCGCATTTCCGCAACTCCACGTAACGTGACTTGCGACAGTTTGCCATTCATACGGGTTCCTATCCGTATCGGGAAGTTCCACTCTGATTTTTTCAAGCGGAAGTTGCAATTCTTCAGCTGCAATTTTCGCCATTGCGGTAAGGAAGCCTTGG
>JAGHAO010000107.1 GCA_021161495.1 Caldisericaceae bacterium
CAAATATCCTTTTTCATAGAGCTCCATTGCGCAGGCGATTGTCGCACCCGTTGAAATTGTGTCAAGCCCTAACTTATTGCAGACATTATTTGCTTTAATTACGGCAACAAGATCGTCTATTCCGCAGTCTGCGCTGAATGCCCAACTCGTTTCGTATTCAGGTCCTTCTCCTTCTTCTCCGTCCGGTAGTTTTGTTACTCTTCCGCATCCTATCGGGCAGCCGAAGCACGGTTTATTTCTTACGAGATATGTCTCTTTAAGTTTCTCTCCGGAAACATTGTCTACTCCTTCGAATACCCCTGTCTGGAAGTTTCTTGTAGGATACAGTCCGTGTTCGTCGATAATGTGGTTAAGCACCATCGTTCCGTATGTGGGCAGTCCTTGTGAAGTAATACTATTTGCCTTAATTTTATCCATTGTGATTTTCAATACTTCTTTAAACTTGTCGGGGTTTGCTATTTCCGGGCGTTTATGCCCTCTGGTCGCTATTGCTTTTAGTTTCTTCGAGCCCATAACCGCACCAACGCCGGTTCTCCCTGCGGCTCTTGTTTTATCATTTATGATGGCGGAGAATTTGACAAGGTTTTCCCCGGCAGGCCCTATGCAAGCAACTTTAATTTGTTTATCTCCGCCAAGTTCCTCGATGATTTTGTCTGTTGTTTCATACGTGTCTTTTCCCCATAGATGTGATGCATCTTTAATTTCAACCTTGTCCTCCGTGATCCATAAATAGACGGGTTTCTCCGATTTGCCCTCTATAATCAGGATATCATAGCCTGCTTTTTTTAGTTCGGGTCCCCAAAATCCTCCGGAGTTCGAACCTGCGATAACCCCGTTGAGTGGACTCTTTGTTACTACGTCGTACCTTCCGCTTGTAGGCGATGCCGTGAGTGTTAACGGACCTGTTGCGAAAATCAGTTTGTTTTCTTCACCCAGCGGATCCGCATTCGGATCGACTTCATCAAACAAGATTTTTGCTGCATACCCCCTTGCACCGATGAACTTTTTTGCCAATTCCTCATTGATTGGCGCTTCGCTGATTTTTCTGTTAGAAAGATTTACTCTGAGAATCTTCCCCATGTAGCCACCTAACATACTATTCACCTCCTTGTTATTTTTTGGCCCCCTAAATAAAAAATAGGAGCCTACTAATTTAGGCCCCTTTGCAAACACGGCAGGCTTACCAGTTGCCCGGTAAACCCTTACGTCCATTCCGCCCTGAGGGTGGATATGGATCGGAGCTATTTAATTATAACCGGAATTGTTTTGAAATGCAAATAAAAAACTTTTCGATGTTCGTAACAAAGCTGTCTAAGTATGGGAATTCCTGTAAGTTCGAGAATATCACCACGGATATTGCTATTGAAAATACGGAGTTGCTGCATTTCGGAACGGCCGCTTTTGCGATATACTTGCTTTTAATTGTGGAATTGAGGCTCAACCTATTTGAATGCCACATTGCTTTTTATGAAAGTTCATCAATTTAAATCTGTATTTTTGAAAAAGTAACAATTTAAGCGAAAAATATGTTTACTGATAAAAAAATCTATTATAATGTAGCCTGTGATTACGGGGAGTTTTAATTTGTGGAAAAATCTTCCCGAATAAATTGCGATTATGAGTAGCGATCCCGCAAATAAAACGTTCATGATAAATGATAACAAAAAAGCGTGTTTACAAAAATATCGTGAGTGTTATAATTTTCGAAAACTATTCAAGGAGATGAGCTATGATAAAAGAGCTGAAAACAAATCTCGGAAAAGTTATTATCGGATGTCCGGACGCAATTGATAAAATTATAGTAGGTGCTCTTTCAGGCGGGCATATTCTGTTGGAAGATGTTCCGGGCACGGGTAAAACAACGCTTGCGAAGGCACTTGCCATATCATTTTCCGGAAATTTTAAAAGAATCCAATTTACCCCGGATTTGTTGCCTACCGATATTACCGGTGTTACCGTTTATGATATGAAAACCGAACAATTTAAGGTAAGATTCGGCCCTGTATTTTCAAATTTTTTGCTTGCCGACGAAATAAACAGGGGTACTCCCAAAACACAATCTGCATTACTGGAAGCAATGTCGGAACAGAAAGTGACGATTGACGGAGTAAGTTATAAAATAGAAGATCCCTTTATGGTAATCGCAACAGAGAACCCTATAGAATTTGAAGGGACGTTTCCTCTACCGGAAGCGCAGCTCGATAGATTTATTATGAAATTTTCCGTCGGTTATCCGGATAGGGAAATGGAAAAGAGAATTTTGCTTACAAAAAAAGAGATATTCCCTATAAACAGTTTGAAACCGGTAAGTGATATAAACGAACTTATCCGTTTAAGGAACGATGTGAAAAAGGTTTTTGTGCACCCGGAAATTGCAGGTTATATTGTGGATATTGTAAGGGCTACAAGGAATCACAGAGAACTTTATTTGGGTGCAAGTCCGAGAGCATCCCTTTTCCTTATGCGGGTTTCACAGGCATGGGCTTTTTATTCGGGGAGAAAATTTGTGCTGCCTGACGATGTTAAAAAATCGGTAAAAGATGTTTTAAACCATAGAATTATGTTAAAAGCAGATGCAAAACTTAGGGGAATAAAAGTTGATGAGGTGCTTGACGATATTGTAAAGGGTGTAAAAGTGCCGGTTATCGATTCATACGCGGAAGAAGGAGCCGAATAGTTGACCAAAGAAGCAAAGATTTTAGCCGTTATTTTAATCTCTTTTTCGCTTGTTTTCGGCAGAGTTTTTTACGTAATAACGCTCTTATTATTTGTTTACTTGCTTTTGTACGGGCTTTCGATGAAAAACGGGACTGTGGTTCTGAAAACCGATGTGGACACTCATACGATAAAACAGTATGACTATGTGAATTTTCTTTATGACCTTAAAATGAAATTTACACTTCCTATGGTGTGTTTTATAACCCTGGACAGTCCGTATTATTTTGTTCCTGCCGAAGGGGAAAGAGAAAAGCGAATATTTGCAAGTTCCGGGAGAATTACCGGGAAAATAAGATACGTGGGCAACAGGAGAGGCGTTTACGATGTCGGAAGTTTTGCTTTGCATATAAACGACCCTTTGGGATTCTTTAAGAGAAAAATAAACGTTTACGATAAAAAAAGAGTTTATGTGTTTCCATTCGTTGTTCCGTTTGACAAGTTGAATATTTATTTGTCCGAACCTTTAAGCGGAATTAAGGCAAAGTACCAGATAAATTCGGATTACACGTCTATTGCGGGAGTAAGGGATTATATTCAGGGTGATCCTCTCTCGGTGATTCACTGGAAACAAACGGCACATCGAAATAAATTGACCGTGAAAGAATTGGATTTTACCGCATCGAAACGGATCTTAATCGTGCTGAATTTGTACAAAAAAAATCTTCAGTTCCAGGATTCCGCAGCTGCGATTGCCGCATCGATTGCAAATTATTCGATTTCTCGTCATTTACCGGTAGGGTTAATCGTAAATGGCACTCCCCCGGAGGATTTACCGCTTGGAGAAAATAGTTTTCATTTGATGAAGTTATTTAAACTTTTGGCTCTCGCAAGCGACGAAGATGCCGTAAGTATCGAGAAATTTCTGCGGACACTTTCTTCCAAACTGCCTTTTGGCGTTGAAGTCTTTTTTATAGATAAAGATATAACTCGAGATACTATGCTTTCCCTTATGAGGATAAAACCCTTTGTTTCAAGATTAAACATAGTTCTTTTACCGGATAGCACATTTGTACTTCCTCACGAGAAACCGCCTCGATATTACTTCAAAGAAGATTATTATCTTACGGTATTGGGATATTCGAAAGAGGCATTGGCCAAGGAAGGGATATTCGTGTATCCGATACTTGGTAAAGATTATGCGAGCAAATTAGAGAAGGTGTGATATGATAGAAAATTTGATGTATGCAGTTTTATCCGTTCAAATTTATTTTTTGGCAAACCGTATATTATCCTCTGCGGTGTCGATTCCCGGATTTAAAAGATATTTGCCTCTTGTTGCATTGGGGATTGCAGCATTTTTCTACTTCATACTGTTTGCGATGAAATTGAACAAGTTGGCAAGTTTGACTCTGTCTTTTATTTTCGGATTTGTTCTGTACGGGTTTAACTATTTGTTTAATTTTTTAACCTTTTTATCTCTGTATCTTTATATCATCGGGAAATTGAAGGAAAAGCGCATTTTAAATAAGGAACGTGCTTTTATGCTTTCTCCCGTTTTACTTCTGGGATTTATCCCGTTTCGGATAAAAGGCGTATTCGAAGGCTTTTTGCAGAAAAAAATTCATACGTTGTTGTATTCCGTAAACTCAGGTAGCGGAACGGCACATTCCAGAGGGAGCGGAACTATTTCCGTTAATAGGGTTAGAAGCTATTTTCAAAATGCCGGAAACGTATCTCGGGCTATGTTTCACTCTTCAAAAACTTTTGAATCGTTTATCATATCATTTGCCCTGTTAATTTTGCTTGCTATCCTTCTGATGTTTCTCGCAAAATTTTATCTTGTATCTAAAAGTAAAAAGGCATTTCTCAGAACTTTTATCACCGGAATTTCCGTTTTTGCCGGGGTTATTCTTTTAATCTCCTATTTGTTTTTTACAATGGTCAAATTGTATAATACGGTTACTTCCGGTATTAAAAGCGGACCGGGAATAACAGGGAATTTCTCAAACGGCTCCCGTGAAAATCTTACCGCTATTGTAAAAAAAGTTATTCAAAATGAACAGTTTGCATCCAAAATGGGAAATACGATGCAGATTGTCGGGATTTTGATTGCAATATTGGGTATAATCCTTGGCGTAGCGTTGGTTTACGCAATTTGGAAAATTTTGTTTTCCGATAGAAGCGGGGAAACTTTGTTTGATAAAAAGGAAAGTAAAATTTTTGAAAAGAAGATTAGGCAAAAGGGCATAGAATATTCTTTATCCGAAATCCAGGATCCTTACGAATACATAAAATTCCTGTATTTTTCCGTAATATACTTGCTTCGGGAAAAAGGGTTTTCTATGGAAAAGTTCGAAACCCCCAATGAATTTTTGGTTAGGATTTCACGGATCCTTGAAAAGCCTATTAACAATTTTGACCGGTTAACAAATCTTTTTAACGAAGTGAAATATGGAAAACCTGCAAGATTTTCTTTGGAAGAAATAAAAACTGCGTTACATCCCGAGCAAATCATTTCCGAGGTTAGAAATTTACCCTCTAAAAGAGATATGGCGGCAAGAAAGGATTACAGAAATACGCAAAGAGCAGGATAATTTTATTTTGAAAGCGGAAATTCGAGTAAAAATTCCGTTCCTTTGCCAACCTTCGAATCCACTGAAATTTTTCCGTTCATTGCTTCGGTAAGTTCCTTTGCTATGGTTAATCCTACACCTAAACCGCCTTTTGTTTTGGGGCGAGATTTTTCTCCTCTGAAAAACCTGTCGAATATTTTTGTCAGGTCTTCCTTTTTAATCCCTTTTCCCGTGTCTTTTACCGACAGATAGGCTTTGTTTTTATTTTTATAAACGGATACGGTGATGCCGCCTTTGTCTGTAAATTTAACGGCATTGCTTATAAGGTTTATCGCAATTTCTTTTATTCTTGTTTCGTCTGCCGTAATGAACACGTCCGGTTGGATATATGTATGCAAGTATAATCCTTTTGATTTTGCGTCCATTTTCATCAGTTCGGTCACAGGGCTTATTGCTTCTCCGAGATTTACCCTTTTAAGGTGGATCTCGTATTTTTTGCTATCTATTGTTGATAATTTGCTTAATTCTTCCAGCATACTTTCCATTCTGTCGACTTCATTTTTTATTACCTGAATTGCTTTCTTTTTTTCTTCCGTGGAAAAACTCGGATCCATAAGCATTTCAATGTATCCCTTCAAACTCGTAAGTGGTGTCCTCAAATCGTGTGAAACGTTTTGAACGAGCGATTTTCTCATATTTTCTATTTCCGAAAGATGTTCCGCCATTTTATTAAGGGTGGATTGCAAATGTCCTATTTCGTCGTCGCTTGTGATTTTGATCCTTGCATTATAATTGCCTCTTGCGATTTTGCTTGCAAATTTCTCCATCTCTTTCAAAGGGGTGGTAATAAACCTTGAGATTAAAAGGGCAAGCAACGTTCCTATCACTATGGAAACTATTCCGGCCCAGATAAGGGACGTTCTGACTGCATGGAGAAACAACCGCCCTTGCGGTGTCAAAAAAACGAAGTACCCACCGCCGAATCCTTTTAATATTATTTCGGAAAACCTTTTACCCACGTATATGTTTACAAAGAATAGGGCAAAGAAGATAACGACTATAATTAATAAAAGATAGCTTAAAATTAATTTTGTTTTAAATTCCATTATTTTTTCAAACGATACCCCGCTCCGTATACGGACTCTATGTATTTCGGATTTTTAGGATTATCGCCGAGTTTTTTCCTGATGTTTTTTATGTACACGTCGATTGTGCGGTCAAATACCACGTCGTCGTATTCCGTGTAGATTTCGTCCATAATATTCTCTCTGCTGAAAACAACTCCGGGTTTTTTCACCATTGCAAAGATTATTTTAAACTCTTTTGCCGTGAACGGAACTTCTTTTCCGTTTTGGAATACTTTCATTTCTTTGGGATGGATTTCAAGATCTTTGAATTTCAATATTTGTTCTTCCGGATAAGTCCTTTTTATGATGTTGTTAACCCTCAATACGAGTTCCTTGGGGCTGAACGGCTTTGTTACGTAATCGTCCGCACCTATTTCCAAACCCTTTATCCGATCTTCTTCTTCCGCTTTTGCCGTAAGCATTAGTATTGGCACATTCGATTTTTTTCTTATTTCTTTTGCAACCGTTATGCCGTCTATTACGGGAATCATCAGATCAAGTATTATAAGATGAGGGTTCTCCCGGGCAAATGCGTCCAGTGCCTGCTCACCGTCCTCCGCCTCGACAACTTCGAAACCTTCTTTTCCAAAATAAATTTTGAGCAGTTCTCTAATATTTTCGTCGTCTTCAACAATAAGTATTTTTTTCATTGCATACTAATTATACCATAAAATATGAATAGAATTTGAATGCGTTGAAAAGTAATTTTTAAGTTGCTGCAATGTTGACGAAATATTTGTTTATGCTATTATTTATTAGTAGAATTTTAAGAAAATATGTGCAAGGAGGATGTATGATTTCGGCAAATGATTTGAGGGCAGGTGTTACGTTTGAAATGGACGGAGACTTATATGTAGTAATATCTTTTCAACACATTAAACCGGGAAAGGGTTCGCCTTTTGTGCGG
>JAGHAO010000121.1 GCA_021161495.1 Caldisericaceae bacterium
CTTCCATTTGTTTTCAAGCGGTTCTATCTCCTTCCAATTTTTTCCTTTGTCTTTTATCCATACGCCATGCTCTGCAATCATACCTATATTTAGTTTTCCGAACCATTTTTCGAGCGTTTGCCTGTCCCTTCCGCTCGCTATAACAACTTCGGAGAGTTCGAACAGTTTTTCCAAAAGGCTTATAAGATGTTTATCCGGTTTTGCGTATCCGGGTTTGGAAGCAAACTGTATCAAAGTGCCGTCGTAGTCCAGAAGCAAAAGCCTCTCTTTTGCGTTTGCAAAATCGCGGGCGATCTTTTCCGCAGTATCTTCGGTAATTCTTTTGGAAAGGAAAGTTCTCTGAACTTCTTTTATGTCAGTGAGAGATTTCATAAAATCTTCCGCCCAGCGGACGACGGTGTATCTTCTCAGCCTCATCTGCATCATCTCATTCCTCTCTTTTTGCTCGCTTACGGGCATTTCCAACGCTTCTTTCAATGCTTCCGCCATTTCGTCTTCATTGTTCGGGTTTACTATAATGGCGCCGTCGAGTTCCTTTGCCGCCCCCGCCATTTCGCTTAAAATCAAAACACCCTGTTTAGTGTCCGCCTTGGTTGCAACAAATTCTTTTGCCACAAGATTCATTCCGTCTCTGAGCGGAGTTACCGGCGCAACGTCGGCAAGCGCGTAAAGCGCGACAAGCCTATGAAACGGAAGAGAACGATACAAATAGGAAACCGGAGTCCAATCGATTGAACCGTATTTTCCGTTTATGTTCCCTATCGTTTCGTCAACTTCCTTTTTCAACGCCGCATAATGCTCCACGTGGGAACGCGAAGGAACGGCAACAAGCACCATAACAACTTTTTTCCGATATTGGGGGTACTTTTCAAGGAATCTATCGAATGCTTTGAGCCTCTGCAAAATTCCTTTTGTGTAATCCAGCCTGTCAACGGACAGTATAATTTTTTTGTCTCCGAAAACCCTACTCACCGTGTTCATACTCCTCGTAACCCGAGGATTTTTGGTTGCGTTGGCGAATTTGTCGAAATCTATGCCCATAGGAAAAGCATCCACTTTTACGATCCTGTCTTTTATGTTTATCCTACCCAGAGTGTTTTCAAACCCGAGCAGTCTGCGAACGCTGTCCAAAAAATACGTCGCATAGTCATACGTATGAAAACCTATGAGATCCGCACCGAGAAGGCCTTCTAAGATTTTCCTTCTCCACGGAAGGGTTCTGAACACTTCGAAAGCCGGGAAAGGTATATGCAAAAAGAAGCCGATCGACGCATCGGGCAGTTTCTCCCTCAGCATTCCGGGAAGGAGCATAAGCTGGTAATCGTGCACCCATATGACATCGTCTTTGTCGGCAACCTTTAAAACCGCTTTCAAAAATTCTCTGTTTACTCGTTCGTAAGCGCGCCACATCGCCTTGTCGTAAACAACGTACTGAGAAAAGTAATGAAACAAAGGCCACAACGTTTTATTTGAAAATCCGTAATAGTATTTCTCCACATCTTTCTGGGAGAGGAAAACAGGAACGCATTTTTCTTCTTTCAGCATATCCCTAACTTCGGTAAGTTTACCCCTCAACCTTTCGGAGGCAATTCCCGGCCATCCTATCCAAACGCTTTCATAATCCTTGTAAAAGGAACCGAGCCCTGTCGCAAGCCCTCCTACACTACTCTTTATTTTTATGCTACTCCCTGTTTTGGTAAGACTCACAGGCAACCTGTTGGAAACAATTATAAGTTTTCTCATATCGCTCACCTCTATTAAATTATAGGAGCTATCTTGCAGGATAACAAGCAAATTAAAATAATCATTTTGAAAAAATAGAAATTAAACATATAATCAAACAAAAAAAGGAAGTAGGGGGAAAGAAATGGACAAAAAAATTGCGGTTTTTACGGCTGTATTCATTGCGGCAGCGATTATATTTTTGCCTATGGCCAAAGTGCCGCTTTCCCGTAAAGCGAAGGCGGTGAACTGCGTTTGGAAGGAGATTGCTTCTCAATCCTTGCATCCGACGGAGAATATTGTTTTCGACGAAACGGATATTTCCGTTATGTACGGCATTAACAAAAGCAGCAAACTTCTCCGCTCAACCGATTACGGAAAACACTGGACGCTTATAGCGAACTCCCTTCCGCCCAATGTTGACATTACCCGCATAAGCACCGTTCAAGACAAAGTTTTTGCTGCAACAACGGGCGGAGTGTTCGAATCGGAATCCCAAGGAGAAAATTGGACAAAACTGTTCTCTCTTTACACAACAGGTTTTGACACGGACAAAAGCAACACAAACATAATGTTCGCAGGAACGGACTCCGGAAAAATATACAAATCCGTAAACGGAGGGAACAGTTGGGGAGTTGTTGCAAACGTAGGCTCCCGCATAAACGAAATTTCAGTTTCCGGGCCGAACGGACGATACGCAATCGCCGCAACAAACGGAGGACTGTACAAGACTTCCAACGGAGGGAGCAGTTGGAACAAAACATACGACAGCAGAGTATACACCTGCAAAATTAACCCGCTCGACCCGAGCATTGCCGTTATGATAGCAAAAGACCCGGACGGTAATCCTTTGAAAATTCTCGTATCGCAAAACGGCGGTTTCTCCTGGAGCCAACCCGCAAAATTAAAACCGTTCACCGTTTACGACTTTGCATTTGATCCGCAAAACAAGAGCACGTTTTACCTTGCGACCGAAAAGAACGGAATCGTAAAAGCGGAAAATCTCGGAGAAAACATAGCATTCCTTTCGGACGGAATGCCTTACAGATGGACAAGTGCCGTTTCGGTAAATCCCGCTTTTTCAAACGTAATTTATGCCGTCGGAGTGGAATTTAACCCCAGCGCAAAGTATCATTTGTATTATTTTTCCTGCCCCGTCCAGAGCGCGGAAAATTTGGTTGCCTACTTTGATTCCAACGCAATAAGGCTTTCCTGGAATTACAGAGGGAGCCAAAACCCGGAAAGGTTCGAAGTGTATTACAAACCGGAGGGAGCTTTATTTTTCGTAAAACTCAAAACCGTGAAAGGCAATAAAACCGCCTGCGCGGAAGACGCAAAGAAATTTGCGCCGGATATAAAATACGAGTTTACAGTGAAAGCCTGCACAGGACCGAATTGCTCCGCCTCGGTGACGGATACGGCAATGAGGCTTAAAAATCCTCGAATTCTCGACGTAATCCTGTATTCCAACACGGAAAACACGGCAACGCTCCGCGTCTCCTGGGACACCACTTCAATAGACAAAAATGCGGAATACATCACAATTTTCAGGAACGACCCGGACTGCACGGGTTGGCTCTGCTTCCCTGTCGCAGTAAAAACAATTAAAAGAAGTGATCTTGAATTCGGAAAAGGTTTTACGTCGATTCCCGGGTTAAAACCGAACAGGGAATACAAAGTGTTTATTTCGGCAAACGAAGAAAAATACGGCGCCGGAATCGATTATTCGACAAGCGATTTCAAAAAAATATTTGTCCCCGGAATTCCGCAGGACTTCGAGGCGTATTCCATAGGAAAATACGTTTATTTCTCTTGGAAATTCGATAAAGACGCGCAAAACGAAATCGATAAATTCATTATTTCCGCAAGAGATGCGCAACTTCCGGAAATCGAGGTTTCGAAAAATATGAGAAAAGCAAAATCCGGAGTAATCGCAAAATCGAGAGGATACGAGTTTATCCTGTATGCGGTGAAAGGAAAAGCAAAAACGCATTCGTCCCCTGACGAAGCCTTTGTTTTGAGAACCCCGGAAAAACCCTCACTCGAATTCGCACAAAAAGGAATAACGATAAAATGGGATAAAGACAGCATTGATCCGAACGCAAACGAAGTGGAAATCGCACGGCTGATCGGCGCTTCCACGTATATGACAATTGCAGTCATCGATAAAAACGCGGGAGAATTTACCGACAAATTCGCACAACAGGGGACCTGCCGTTATATAATCAGCGCCGTGAAAACCGAAGAGGGAAAGCATTCGGACCGTTCCGAATTCTCGCAAGTTGCGGAAATAAACTTTGTTCCGCCCGCATCGCCTTCGAGCCTTTCCGCGGAAAAAGTAACCTGCGAGAGTGTCACTCTGGTATGGAACGATAACTCGGATAACGAAGAGAAGTTCGTAATAGAAAGAAAAGAACAGGGAAAATCTTTCGGAGCTATCGGCACAACCGGAAAGAACGAAACACAGTTTGCCGATAAAACAACGGAAGAAGGAAAAACTTATGTTTACAGAGTAAAAGCGGTAAACGGAGCGGGAAGTTCGAAATATTCGAATGAAATCACCGTTTCCGTCCCTATGTGCGAAAAAATCCCCGACGCCCCGACAAACCTCACGGTATCGGTATCGGAAAGGGGCACGGTAATGCTAAGTTGGGCGGATAACTCGGATAACGAAGAAGGGTTTGTCATAGAAAGGAAGGAAAACGGGGAAAAGTTCACGGTAACGGGAAAAACTGGAAGAGATGAAACCGTATTCGAAGACAAAAATGTTTCCAAAGGAAAAACTTATGTTTACAGGGTAAAGGCGTTCAATAAAAAGGGCGAATCCGTATACTCGAACGAAGCAGAAATTACGATTCCGGGAGGCAAAATAACCATCGTTCTGCAACCGGACAATCCGCTGATGATTGTCAACGGAAAGAAGCAGGAAATAGATCCGGGACGTGGAACAAAACCCGTTATCATACCCAAATGGGGAAGAACGGTTGTTCCAATCCGCGCAATCGTAGAAGCATTGGGAGGAACAATAGAATGGGACGGAAAAGAAAGAAAAGTTACAATAAACTTTAACGGAACAACAATAGAACTATGGATAGATAATCCGAAAGCAAGAGTGAACGGA
>JAGHAO010000108.1 GCA_021161495.1 Caldisericaceae bacterium
AACTTATTTTAATTTCTTATTGACGTTGTAAGGATTTTCGTAAATTTGAGGGAATACACTTTCCTTAAAATTTTTTTGTCATCCTAAGGTGATCCCCTTTTTGTCACCCTGAGGTGTTTTTACTCAGGGTCTGAACGTCGAGGGAACACATTTCCCTCGAACCTCCTATTGAAAGATGAGAACCTGAAAAAGGAAATTTTTCGGGAGTTGCTTGTCTGTATATAAGAGAAAAATAGGCTCCGCAACTTTCGGAAACAGAACCCGAACATCTTAACTTTTTTCTCCTCCGGAAATTTTAACGGAACCCCTAAATTTACGCTTTGCAAAATTATATTTCGATTTGCAAAAAGTGTAAAAAAGTCTAAAGTTTTGTAAGAGAGGATAAAATACGAGAAAAGTAATAATAAATGGGAGGCACCGAAATGAACAAACGGAAAAGAACTGCAATTATCGTATTTTTAATTGCTATCTTCGTTTTCTCCGGTTGCAGCCGTTCCGTATCTTTTAAGAAAGTAATTTTCAATACGGAGTATATTCCGGAAAAGATTCCGGAAGCGGTGCCTAACCGGTGGAGAAATAACTTGACGCAATATCTCGATTTGTGTTATTTAACAAACGGTAAGGAGGCGGCTTTCGGAGCGTTGTCTGCCGATATATTCAAGCCGGATTTCTATTCGACGTATGCTGCGGTCGGCATATTGAAATCTCTCTCGGAAAAGATTGATAATCCGGAGAAAGTGGCGGAATGGATAAAAACTTTGAAGATTGACAACCCTGTTTATGATGGATATAGAGTAAATTCCTTCGGCATAATGCGATTTTACAAAGAAGTAATTGTTCTTAAAAATTTGAATGGGGCTCTTCCGAATAAAGATCTTGTCTTAAAGTTTTTCAGAAAATATGAGAAAAAGGACGGCACGTTTGCATTCGGAGGTTCGCAGCCTGACGATCTCAACGGGCGCATTTCGCAAACGTATTTTGTGATTTCCGTAATAAAAACGCTCGGAGTCGATTCCGATACGGCAAAGCGGTTTTTGAATCTATCCGCTTTGTCCGATACGCTGAGGTCGTACATTTCAAAGCATGTTAACAATACATCTCTCAAAGACGTAAATAAGTCGGGATATCTCATTAGCGCAATATACGAATTGTCTTATGCGGATAAAAAGCAAATGCCTCGGGATGCATCCGTGTGGCTCGAGCAAAGTGTGCAGAGTATAAGTTCGCTTCCTTACGGATTTTTATATATTGCTCTTATCGACAACCTTGCGGAAGCGGTAAAAGCAATGAATGCCGATATCGGAATTGACAAACAAATCGGAAAGTATCTCAAAGAAAAAGTTATACCGGAGCAAAACCTGAGCGGAGGATTCGGCCTTCAGGGAAGAAATTCGAATTTCTTGGAGCCGATGCTTACATACAAGATAGCCAAACTATTTGAAATTTCAAGTATGCGCTATCCCGATTTAAACAAAATGCTTGAAACGCTAAAGATACATCGCATAAGCGAAGGATGGATAAAATTTTATACTTTTGACCCTTCCGTGCAGGCGACTTACTTTGCCGTGCGACTCGCAAAAGAAAACGGAGTTCTCGAAAAATATTCCAAAAGTGCCTTAAAAGTCTTTTTGGACGGGAAAGTCCGCAGCATTACCGATGCGCTGAGCCAAAGAGAAATTTCGTCCGGAATAACCCGTTTGGATGCCCCCGACGTTATCGTGAGTAAACTCGAAACTTTGTACTATGTTTCCGCAACATACAAGGCTCTTGGGTTACCTTCTCCGAAAACGGAAATAATGAAAGCGGGGATGACTCTTCTGGACGAATTGCCGGGAAATTTGAATAGTGATAGCGAACTTCTGCTTAATTCAAAAAGCCTTTCTTATTTTATTCTTACTTCCGACAGGTTGAACTGTTGGCCTGAAAAGCCGTCACTCATAACAAAGATTGAAACTGTTTCCACAGAACTTGCAAAATCGGTGCAAAAGGAAAAATTCGAAAATATTGATAATTTATACGATCTTTTTGTATTAAATGCCGTCGTAAGTTTTTATAAATCTCGGGAAGCGAATGCTAACACGCGGGTTATTGACAAAGTTCTCTCGGATTTGAGCGTTCCCGACGGATTTAAGAGATCTCACGGTATTGATACCGCAGATATGGATTCCAACTTCATCGGGTTGCAAATTAAAAGCAGAGGCGGATACCTTAACGACATGAACAAAGAAAAGGTGATAAAGTTTGTTATGGATTCGATGGAATCATACGGATTTAATTACGCTCCGAACAGCAGCAGTTCTTACCCGGATTTGAAATCAACTTATGAGGCACTGTGGATTTTAAGTTATCTGACATGCGGTTTTCGGTTTAACTATTCGGAGCACGGATGAATTGATACCCAACATCCGGAAAAACAGAATAAAGTTAACGAAAAGCAAAGCGTGCTTTTGCAAGCAACCGGTAAACCTCGATCTGTTAAAAGAAAATAATGTTCCTCTGATAAGAAAACAAACAGAATTCGGTTCCGGTAAAAACCCGAAACGGCAATTCCTTCTTCTGAAAGAATCCAATCTCAAAATCTTCCTTCTATATAACTATGTCGCTCCTTTTTCTCTAATTGTTTTATCGAGCAATGTATGGATTGTAAAGATATTTTGAGGTGACGAACAAAAAATCACTCTGCACTCTTTTCCTCACCGAAGGCGAGTACTTGTTTCAGGATCTTAAATTAGCCACTCTGAATTTATTTCAGAGTCTCTATTTTGTTTTTCAATAGGAGTTTTGAGGGAAATGTGTTCTATCGATTTAGAGACTCTGAGTAAAGACACATCGGGGTGACGAAAGGGTAGCCATTACTCTTATTCTATTTATCATAGCTATAAATCGTTTTTAAAAAGATTAAAAGCAGAACAAA
>JAGHAO010000009.1 GCA_021161495.1 Caldisericaceae bacterium
CCTTCGGCGAGGAAAAGAGTTCAGAGTGACAAATACGAGATTCTTCGTCACTCACTTCGTTCGTTCCTCCGGAATGACTTCCACTCCGCCATCCTGAGGTGTCTTTACAATCCATACATTGCTTGATAAAACAACAAGAGAAAAGAAGTGACATAGTTATATAGAAGAAGGATTTTGCAGTTTTAACGCAATTCATTCCGAATTAATCCGTAACGGTTTTCGCACGGCATACCCCAAAATAGTAAATGAGTTTCTCTCTCCATATTTTTTGTAATGCAATAAACGGCATTTGCTATTTCTTGTTCAAAGATTCCCCGTTGATTTTTTGTTGATTTCAAAGTTTAGAATTTAATCGATGAAAAAGCGTGAAACATTCGAATCCTTTCTTATCCGGATAAGAAAGGAAAAAGGCAAATGGGTGGGAACGATAATCTGCATTAAAAACGGTTTTAGTTTTCCGATCGCCAAATTGTCGGATATTTCCGTAATTATTAAAAAATTCGTAAAGGAGGGTGAAGAAAAATGAGAAAAAGAATTTTGGCAGTGATGGTGTTGATCCTCGTTGCGGTCTCTGTGATATGGGTTCCCGGAGGAGCATTCGCTGCAAAAGGAGGACAAAAAGAACTTAGCCCCAACGAGATCATAATGCTTTCCGAACCCGCCGTCGTGTTCATACAGACAATAATAGAGGGCGACGTTACCGCACCTGCCGCTGTGTACGACGACAATTTCAGGTTCAGTAGGGATCCGAAAGGCGGAGTATGGAAAGAACATGCGCAGACAGGAGTTGCAGGCACCGGGTTTATAGTTACTCCCGACGGATACATAGTGACAAACGCACACAACGTAAAATTCACACAACAGTTCAAACTGTTTATGATCCTGAAAACCGTAGCGATAAAAGAAGCGGAAAGCCAACTAAAAAGCGGTGCGTTGAACCAAATGGAGGCAAATAAATTTGTTGAAGGATTTCTGATGTACCTCTTGCAAAACGCCAATGTTTCCAACATAACGGAATCCGTATACGCGGTGCTTGGGAAATCAATTCCCGGAATTCTCATTACACAAAAAGGAATGCAGGCTGAAATAAAAAAAGCGGGGGACCCATCCGGAACAGGAACCGGTAAAGACGTGGCAATTCTGAAAGTCGAAACGAACACTCAACTTCCCACCGTGGAAATAGGAGATTCTTCCAAACTTCAGGTAGGAGACAAAATTTACTGTGTGGGATATCCGGGCGTTGCCACATTTCATCCGTACCTCAAAGGAGAAAGCTCCACGCTTCCCACGGTAACATCCGGAATAGTCAGCGCGATAAAACAGATGCCCGGAGGCTGGAACGTAATACAAACGGATGCGGCAATATACCACGGAAATTCCGGAGGGCCTGCGCTGGACACAAACGGAAAAGTGATCGGAATTGCCACGTTCGGCTCGATAGATTACAATACGGGGCAAACAATAGAAGGATTCAACTTTCTCGTTCCGATAAACATAGCGTTGGAATTTCTCAAAGAAGTCGGGGTTACACCGCATCAGGGGAACTTTGACATTCATTACAAAAAAGCGATAACGTATATGTGGAACGGATATTACTCCAAAGCGTTAAAGGAATTCACAATTCTGAATCAAATTTCTCCGGGCAATCCTTATGTTCAGCAATTAATAACGAAATGCCGCTCCGAGATCGAAGCGGGACACGATAAAAAGGAGGTGCCAATGAGCTTAATTATCGGAATTATCGTGGGAGTTATTGTGATCGTTGCGGTTGTTCTCATATTGAAGAAGAACAAGCCGGTACCCGGTGCGCAAAAAGCAAGAATGGAAGCAAGAAGAGAAAAAGTCCGACCGCAACCTTCCGTAAACTCGGGAGAAACCGTAATACTCGGAGGAGGAGGCACACCGCTTGCCTATCTTATAGATAAAAAAACGGGCAACAGTTATAAAGTTTTCGACAATACAAACATAGGAAGAGACGAGAGTAATGAAATCGTTCTCCGGGATCCGGCGGTTTCTTCCAAGCATGCAAAGATCAAATTCGAAAACGGGAACTTCGTTCTTTACGACCTTGCAAGCACAAACGGAACTTATGTAAACGGAAACAAAATAACAAAAGAAGCGCTGAAAGACGGCGACATAGTGACATTTGCGAGAGTGCAGCTGGAATTTAAGAAACTATGAGACGAAAGGATACGTTGGTTTTATCACAGGTGTCCGAAAAAAGGGAAGAGGGCAAGAGGGAAGAGCTCGCTCTCTCCTGTTACGGAGAAACGAATATCGGAAGAAAGAGGAACAGAAACGAAGATAGCATCATACTTATCAAAAAAATAAGGTGTGTGCTTGCCGGAGTTTTTGACGGCATGGGAGGAATGAAAAAGGGCGACGTTGCAAGCAAACTTGCGGTAAAAAGCGTTAATAGGGAGTTCAAACTGCACGGAAACAGGGCAAACTTTATAGAAACTGCGTTGAAAACGGCGAATAAAGAAATTTACGAATATGCAAAGAGAAATTCGGTCGAGGGCGCTATGGGTACGACGGGAGTTTTGGCATTTGTTTCAAACGGGAAAGTGCGGTTCGGGAACGTGGGAGACAGCAGGCTTTACGTATTGCATAACGGGAAACTTGTTCAGAAAACACACGACCACACACTTGTTGCGTTCCAACTTGCAAACGGAATAATAACAGAGGAGGAAGCGGAGAAAAGCGATCAAAAAAACGTATTAGTGAAAGCGCTGGGAGTAAAAAAAACGGTGGAGCCGGAAATATACCCGGAAGAGATTTTGCAACCCGGAGATTCTGTTCTGCTGTGCAGCGACGGCCTTTATAATATGGCGGGCAAAAAGACGATGGAAATAATCCTGAACAGTAAATCAAGCACAAAAGAGAAAGTAAAAATATTGATCAAAACCGCAAACGAAAACGGAGGGGAAGACAACATCTCCGCTGTTTTAATCGAAGCAAAAAACTTTCGCAAAAAAGGACTCTTCGCAGTATTCCGGAGAAGATGACGCAGAGAGGTGATGTGCAATGAAATACATAGGAAAAATAATTAGAAATCGATACAAACTTTACGATAAAGTGGGTTCCGGGGGAATGGCAACCGTTTACCTTGCAAGAGACCTCAGGACAAACGAGGTAGTTGCCGTTAAAATCCTGCACGAAGGCTTTGCGAACAACCAAAAGTACGTGGACAGATTCCTGAAAGAAGCGGAACTCGTATTGGGAATGAAGCAGGAAAACATTGTGGAAGTTAAGGACTTCGGGAAATTCGAAAATACGTACTTCATAGTAATGGAATACATTCAAGGAAAAACACTGGAAGAGGTCATAGGAGAAAAAGGGAAACTCTCCCCGGAGGAAACGGTGAAAGTCGCAATAGGTGTCGCAAGAGCATTGGAATATGCCCACGATCACGGACTGATTGCGCATAGGGATATAAAACCACAGAACATTATGATCACGACAGACGGGAAGATCAAAGTGACGGATTTCGGAATAGCAAAAGCAACGGGAAAGGAAGGGCTAACGGCAAGCGGTGCAATTTTGGGAACTCCGTATTACATTTCTCCGGAACAGGCGAAAGGTCAAGCTCCCGACATAAGAAGCGATTTGTACTCGCTCGGAATTACGATGTATCAGGCACTAACGGGAAAACTTCCTTACACCGGGGATACGCCCTGGTCGATAATAAATATGCACATTACCTCACCGATACCGAAAATAGAGGATGAAAATATTCCGGACAGTTTGAAAAATATCGTATTTAAACTTTTGCAAAAAGAACCGGAGGAAAGATACCAAACTCCGAAGGAACTATTGAAAGACTTGGAAAATTTCCGAAATAAGGAAGAGCAGTTCGATAAAACCGTGATTATCGACATAAGCAAGACGGAAAAAGCGGAAGAAGTTAGCAATAAATCGGGACGAAGGGAAGAAATTTCCGCAGAGACAGAGAAAAAGTCCGGAAAGAACGAAGAATTTGAAGAAAAAAGAGAAAAAACGGTAATCATAAGCACGGCGCCATTAAAAGAGCCCGGAATAACACCGAAAAGAAAAATCTCGTTTCCTGTCCTGAAAGAATCTCCCCCCGAAAAAGCGAAAAACTTTTTCTCCCTACTTAAAAGAAACAAATATTTCGTTGCGGCGCTGATCGGAATTATTGCCGTATCGGTAGCTATCATATTTATTGCGGCAAGAAGGCCCGTGAGAACTGCCAATAATGACACCTCTTTGCAAATAAATACGGGAACGGAAACTACGTCTCAAACGGAACAGGGCAATCCTTGGAGCTCAAACTCGGAAACGAATGCGGGAAACTCGACAGTAGCGGAAAAGACAACGGGAAATTTAACGGTGAACACGACTCCCCCCGGTGCAAAAATAATTTTGGATAATCAGGACATCGGTTTTACAACTCCTTGCACGATAAAGAACCTCAAGCCCGGGAAGTACACCGTTACATTGAAGAAGGAAAACTATGAAACCGTATTGAAAGAGGTGGAAATAAAGGAAGGCAAAACGGCGACAATATCGGTTAATCTTCGAAAAAAAGAGAAATTCGGATACATAAGTGTGGTTACGAATCCTGCCGGAGCGGAAATAATAATCGACGGAACGGACAAGGGAGTCAAAACTCCCAATATGGTGAAAATAAAACCGGGAGAACATACGCTAACGTTAAGGAAAACAGGGTATCACTCACATTCCGTGAAAGTGAACGTGGAAGCCGGAAAAACGCTGAAACTTACGGTGTCCTTGCAGAAAGTTATCAGCGGAAAGATTGCGGTTAATTCGATACCTCAAAATGCGGAGATCTTCATAGACAATAAAGATACGTCTTACAAAACTCCCCACACGTTTGAACTGAAACCTGGAAAACACACCGTAACGCTTAAATTAAAAGGATATAAAGAATGTAGGAGAACGGTAAATGTCAAAGAGGGCGGATCAATAACTTTAGAGGTAAAACTTGAGAGAACCGAAACTCCGGATACGAAAACTTTCCGGACGGATGACTATTCGTTCTCTTATCCTGCGGATTGGACATTGGAAGAACATCCCGACGAATATACCGATTTGAGAATAGATAGCAAGGCATATCCGGACGACTATGTGGCAACCTGCTTCGTGTATAAGGATAACCTCAAAGAAGAAGATCTTGATTTCGAAGAGGTTCTTAATGAGACGAAAACGGAATACCTGAAAGATTGCAAAGTGATAAGCGAAAATTACGTAACCGTAAATGGCAACGAATATTACAAATTAGTTATGCAGGGGACCGGAGAGGACGAAGACGGAAATCCGATGCCGCTAAAAGTTGCCGTATTCTTTCTGCGAAAAGGAGATATGCTTTACACAATCGAATTCGACGCAACTCCCCAAGATTTTCCGAAGGCATGGAGAGGTTTTGAAATTATAATAGACAGTTTTTCGTTGAAACCGTGAAGATTTTGCAGGTTCCGGTAATTGAATTTGTATGGGGTTGTCTTATCCTAAGTCGGTTAATTATGCAAAATTCGTTCGTAAAGTTCTTTTAATTTTTCGTCCGGTTCCAGATTGTAGTCTGATTCGAGTTTGTTTTTAATCTTGTTATACAAGGATAATGCCTTTTTCTTTTCCTGAAGTGCGATATAGCATTTCATTAATTCATAGGCAGCTCTTTCGTTTATTTCATCTTTTTCCAATATCTTTTCAAGATAACCCTTCTTCTCCTTCTCATCCTTTGTAATTTCCGAAAGTCGGAAAAGGGTGTCGAGATAAAGAGAAAAAAGCCGTTCCCTCCTCACTGTGCTCCAATCGTCGTAAATCGCTTCGGGAAGAAAATCCCCTTTATAAAGGTCAATCGCTTTTTTCAATGCCTCTTTGTTTTTTGTAAAAAGGTTCTTATTCGTAATTTCCTCGAATAAAAGAAAATCCGCTTTGACGTTTTCGAGATTAAGCCCGTAACCTTCCGACGATTTGGTGATAACTTCTTTGCCGCACAACACAAATAAAGATTTTTTAACTCGTGATATAAGAACACTTAAATTGTGCTTTGCTTTTCGTGTGTCTGTTTTTCTGAAAAACGTGTCAATGAGAGTGTCCTGGCTGATGAACTTCGGATATTCGGAAAGCAACATTTGAAAAATTTTTCTTTCCTTTTCCCTTTTGAATATTTTTTTTGTAACATCCGTTCCGGAGCATAACAGGCGCAAACCCCCGAATGTTTTTACCGAAAAATCAACTCCTCCGAACAACGAAGAAACCATATTTAAAAAATCCTTTTCCCCTATTCTTCTGAGAAAAGGATAAGTTAACAATTTTTCGGAGTATATTATGTGATAAAATTTATTCTCTGTTATGATTTTCTTTGCGGTTTCAAAATGCTTTTCGTAATCTTTACCGTAAGTTTCAAGCGCAACGGAAAGTATCAATTCGGATCTTGCAATTTCGTAAATATTCCCGCTTTTTCCTGCGTATTCCACAGCTTTTGTTAAAGATAGGCACGCAAGTTCCTTTTTGCCTTGGCCGAGATAGATCGTTCCGAGCTGGAAATATGATTGAGCCATAATCAGTGCATTATTCATTTTCTTTGCTATGTCAAGATCCTTTAATTCGTAATATTTCGCTTTATCGTATAGCCCTTTTTTCCTCAACGCCTCCGCGATCCCGAACAATGCGGACGATGAGAGATAAGGATCTTCGACGCTTATATACTTTTTAAAAATCGATTCCGCTTTATCGTATTCCCCCGTAGATAATAAATGATGTCCCAATGCGATTTCCGAAGATTGTATTCTCGGCTCCCATTTCAATTCATTCGCAATTTTCAGTGCCTTTTTTACATGTTTGAGCGATTCTTCGCTTTCACCCAAATCATTTTCACAAAAGGAAAGGTTTGTGAGTATCATAGGATCCGTTATGATTCCGTGTTCTTCTGAGAGCGCAATTATCTTTTTATACAGATCTTTTGCCTCTTCGTACTTCCCTTTGTCATGCAAATTCACAACACAGTATGCGGTTAAAATCTTTATTCTCAATCTGTAATCTTTGATAACACCGATTTTTTCATACAAATTTCTCAGGATTGCGGAAGAATTATCCTCTTTTCCGCTGAAAAAGTACGCTCGCGAGAGTTCGTAAAGAATGCCGGCTTTAAAATCATCGGTTCCTTTATCTATTTCTCTCTTGTTTTCCTTGAGCAGATTAATCGTTTTTTCGAAAATTCCGAGTGAATTTAAGATTTTCATTTTAACGAGCAAATATCTCGAAAATATCCTAAAATCTTTACACGGAAAATTTCCTTCAAGCAGGGCAAGTGCATTTTCGGGTCTGCCTTTGACGTACAGTGCCTCCGCACGTGCGAGTCTTATGAGTGGCAAACGCAGAAGATCTTCTCTTTTTATTTTATCGGTTATTCTGATTATACTTTCCGCATATTTTATGATATCCTGCTCCGTCGAGTTTTTAAACAGATACTCGAGATCCGAAAAATCTCCCGTATGGGAATACAATTCGAGTGCAAGTCCGAACTCCTTATTTTTAAGGTATATATTCGAAAGTTTTTTAATCGCCTTATCAAAATCCGAAGATTTACGGAATTCGTTTAACAAAAACTCCCTGAATATTTCG
>JAGHAO010000013.1 GCA_021161495.1 Caldisericaceae bacterium
ATCAAGGGGGATGTGCATAGTTTTCCTATCGAGTTTCTCGTAAACGAAGCGCAGAGCCTTGCGGAGAACGGAGTAAAAGAACTTATTTTGATTGCGCAGGATACAACTCAATACGGTATCGACATATACGGCAAGAACAGTTTGCTCCTCCTTTTGGAAAAACTCGAAAAAGTCAGTGGAATCGAATGGATAAGGATTTTATACACATATCCTTCCGAAATTTCAAAACCGCTTGTCGAATACATTGCCTCAAAAGATAATAAGGTAGTTCCTTATATAGATGTCCCCATCCAACATATAAGCGACAGGATTCTGAAAAGAATGAACAGAATCGGCGGTTCGAAACTTGTAAGAGATTTGATTTATCTTCTAAAATCTCACGGAATTGCGATAAGGACAACCGTAATAACCGGATTTCCGGGGGAAACGGAGAAAGATTTCAAAGAACTTCTTGACTTTGTCGAAGAGGTAAAATTCGAGCACCTCGGTGCATTTGCATTTTCAAGAGAACCGGGAACGGAAAGTTTTGATATGGGCGGGCAATTAGACGAAAAGGTAAAACAAAACAGATTAAGGCAAATTGAGGAATTGCAGCATAAGATAAATATGGAAAAGTTCAAGTCTATGGCGGGTAAAAAAATCCCTGTTATTGCGGATTATTTTGACGAAACCCTAAATGCTTTCATAGGAAGAACAATTTTTGATGCGCCCGAAATAGACGATTTTGTTGTTTTGAAAGGAGACATCGAAGAGGGGAAAATTGCGAATGCTGTAATTACCGGATTTAATGAGAATAACTTGTTCGGAGAGGTGAAGAAGTGAGATTGTTCATAGCATTGAAAACCGATTTGAATAAAGACAAAATATTTTCCTACGAAAAAAATTTGATGAGGACTTTTCCCGATGTAAAATGGGTGGAAAAGGAAAATTTGCACTTAACATTAAAATTTTTAGGTGAAACATCGGAAGAGACTAAAAACGAAGTAATTGCAAAACTTTCCGGTATTGCAAAGAAATCTTCTCCGTTTAGGTTTTATTATTCTGGAATAGGTGCTTTCCCCGCTTTAACAAGAGCAAGGGTTATATTCATAGGTGTCTCGAAGGGGGATGCAATTGTATCTCTTATGAAAACAATCGATGCCTCTTTTGCAAATCTTGGATTCAAGAGAGAGAAAAGTTATGTTCCTCACCTAACTTTGGGAAGAGCAAAAAACGGAGCAATCAATCTAAAACATTTCCATATACCGGTTTTCGAAACAACGGAAGTCAGGGCAAGAGGCATAACACTTATAAAAAGCACTTTAACCAAAAAGGGCCCTATTTACGAAGATATTTCTGAGTTTGATTTCGCTTAGAAATTAACTATAATAAAAATGAGGTAAAATAATTTTAAGGAGAGGTAGTTATTATGGCGGATAAAGATAAGATAAATAAAGAAAATGCTTTAAAACTTGCAATGGCTCAGATTGAAAAGGAATTCGGCAAGGGTTCCGTGATGCGTCTCGGAGATAGGAAATCTCATCTTTTGGTGGAGGTTATACCTACGGGTATATTATCCCTTGACATAGCATTAGGTGCCGGCGGATTTCCGCGTGGCAGAATCATAGAGATTTACGGCCCTGAGGGCACCGGAAAAACGACGCTGGCTTTGGAAGCCGTTGCAAATGCGCAAAGAAACGGAGGGAAAGCGCTTTTTGTGGATGTAGAGCATGCGTTTTCTCCGGAATATGCGGCAAATCTCGGTGTTAATATCGACGATTTGATTATTTCCCAACCGGATTATGCCGAGCAAGCGCTTGAAATAATTGATACGTTTGTGCGCTCCGGTGCAATTGACATTGTTGTTCTTGACTCTGTTGCCGCGCTTGTCCCAAAAGCGGAACTCGAAGGCGATATGGGAGACTCTTTTATGGGTGTCCAGGCAAGGCTTATGTCTCAGGCATTGCGAAAACTCACGGGTTCCATTAGCAAATCCAAGACGTGCGTTATTTTCATTAATCAGTTGAGAGAGAAAATCGGTATCGTCTTCGGCAATCCGGAAGTTACGCCGGGAGGCCGTGCATTAAAGTTTTACTCTTCCGTGCGTCTCGATATAAGGCGTGTGGAGAGCATCAAGGATCATGGAACTGTTATAGGAAACAGACTAAGAATTAAAGTGGTGAAAAACAAGGTTGCACCGCCCTACAGGGAAGCAATCGTTGACCTTATTTTCGGTAAGGGTGTTTCCAAAGACGCGGATCTGTTTGATATTGCGGTGAAAGAAGGAATTGTTAAAAAGGCAGGTTCTCATTACTCTTACGGAGATGTGAAATTAGGCCAGGGAAGGGATAATGCTATTTCTTTCCTTAACGAGCATCCGGATCTTTTCGATAAGGTAAGGAAAGAGGTTAATGATAAATTCTTCCCGAAAGAAGAACCTCAAAAGGAAAAATAGCATCTCTCCTTTGAGTTATGCGTTGAGACTCCTTTCGAGGAAAGATTATTCCGTTTACGAAATTAAAGAGAAATTGTTAAGCAGAAATTATACAGAAGAAGAAATTGAAAATACGATTAAAAAATTACTGGAGCGGGATCTCCTTAATGATATGCGGTATGCCGAAAGAATTATTAAAAAATATGCGTTTGTTAAGCGATACGGATATTTGAAGGTTCGAAACGAACTCTTCAAAAGAGGTTTAAAATACGAAGAGGTTTTGCAATTACTCGACTCTTTATATACGGAAGAAGATGAAAAGCGCAATGCTTTTTCTTTGATTTCCAAAAGACCTCCCGATAAAATTGCAAACTATCTTTTGGGCAAAGGTTACAGAGCGCATATTGTTAGGGAAATCCTCGCTGAACCGAAGCAATAGGAGGTGAGGATTTTATGCGAAATATGCAGGTACCCTATTTTTTGTATTTAATAATAACCATTGCAATGCTTG
Organism: Caldisericaceae bacterium; assembly: GCA_021161495.1. Lineage (GTDB taxonomy): Bacteria > Caldisericota > Caldisericia > Caldisericales > Caldisericaceae > AUK232. Next base: position 2,925 of record JAGHAO010000013.1, read on the forward strand.
CAATCGGCTTTGTTTTAGGTGCTATATTTCAAAAATATATTTACAAGACAAAAATAGGTTCCATAGACGAGTACGCAAAACGAAAGAAAGAAGAAGCGGAGAAAGAGATAGAGGCGGAACGCAGAGAAATGCGTATCCAAATGAAGGAAGAAATAGAGAAGAAAGAAGCGGATTTGCAGAATAAAATCAAAGAAGAGCAAAGGCAAATTCAGGAAATAGAATCAAGGCTTTTAAGAAAAGAAGAGATTGCTGATCGAAAAGTAAATGCTGCCGAGCGTAAGGAAAAAGAACTTTTAAAAAGAGAGCAAGAAATAGAGCATCTCAAGAAACTTGCCGAAGAAAAACTCAGGCAAATAGAGGACGAATTTTACAAAGTCGCCGGCCTCACCCAGGAAGAAGCAAGGAAGGTAGTCCTCGACAATATGGAGAAGGAACTTGAGAGAGAATATTCAAAGCGTTTGAAAGGGATGGAAGAGGACCTTCAAACGAATATCCAGGAAAAGGCAAAAGTGATTTTGTCCGAGGCAATGGAACGGTGCGCTACCGACTATGTATCGGAAACAACCGTTTCGGTGGTACCTCTTCCTTCTGAGGATTTGAAAGGAAGAATCATAGGAAGGGAAGGCAGGAACATACGAACATTCGAAACATTGACGGGTGTCGATATTCTTGTGGACGATACGCCGGAAGCCGTTACACTTTCCTGTTTTGATCCTATAAGAAGAGAAGTTGCAAAGCATGCATTGGAGCATCTCATTATTGACGGGCGAATTCATCCTGCGCGCATAGAGGATTTTGTTCAGGAAGCGGAGCAGGAAGTGGAACAGATGATTTTAAAAGAAGCAGACGAAGCGCTTCTTTCGGTGTCTGTTCACGGGGTGCCTTTGGAAATTAAAAAGCTTATCGGGAAGATGAAGTTCAGAACGAGTTTCGGGCAAAACCTGCTTCAGCATTCCATAGAATCCGCAACGATTGCGGGAATTATTGCTTCCGAACTCGGGGAGAACGTTACTCTCGCAAAAAGGGCGGCATTCCTTCACGACATAGGAAAGGTTATGGGGAGTGAAATAGAAGGTCCCCATGCGCTTGTCGGTGCCGATCTTCTGAAAAGATACGGCGAGAATCCGCTTGTTGTTCATGCCGTTGCGGCGCACCACAATGAAGTGAAACCGGAAACAACGCTTGACGTAATAGTTCAGATAGCGGATACACTTTCCGCAACGCGCCCCGGCGCAAGAAGGGAAAATCTCGAGATGTACATAAAGCGCCTCGAAGAAATAGAGCGTATTGCAATGTCCGTTCCGGGTATTAAAAAAGCATTTGTTGTTCAGGCGGGGAGAGAAGTCAGGATTATGGTGAATCCTGCCGAGGTGGACGAGCAACTTGCATCGAAAATTTCTCATGATGTTGCCAAAAAAATCGAAGAGGAGGTTGTATATCCGGGCATTATAAAAGTAACGGTCGTAAGAGAAACCCGTTACACGGATTATGCAAAATAGCGTAAAATTTCCCGATGAAATAAATTTGCTTCCCCTTCTTCCCGGTGTTTATGTAATGCACGGCGAGAAAGGGGAAGTTTTGTATGTAGGCAAAGCCAAATCTTTAAGGAAAAGGGTTTCCTCTTATGTGCGACCGCGCGATATCAAAACAAAAATTCTTTCTGAGAAGATAAAAACCGTGCAGTTTGTCGTTGCATCTTCCGAAGAAGAAGCGCTTCTTTTGGAGAACAACCTTATAAAAAAACACAAACCCAAGTATAATATACGGCTCGTTGACGACGAAAATTACCCTTATATAAAGATCACAAATGACAGATTTCCCAAGCTTTTGAAAGTTTACAGGATTAACGGAAAAAACGGAGAATATTTCGGCCCGTTTCCGCACGGTAAAGCGATTGATATGACAATAAAAGCGATAAGAAAGATATTTCCCGTAAGGACGTGCAACATAAAATTCAAAGAGGGCAGGAAAATCGAGCCCTGCCTTTTATATCATCTGGGGCTCTGCGTCGCTCCTTGTGCGGGGAAAATTTCCGAAAAAGAATATTTGAAGATAGTAAACGGATTAAAGGATTTTTTAAAGGGAAGTTCCGAGAAAGTGCTGTCCGATTTGTACAGAGAAATGGAGCGGGCAAAAAGAAATCTTGAATTTGAAAAGGCGGCGATTTACAGGGACCAAATTAAGGGAATTTTATCCGTTATGGAAAGGCAAAGGGTTGTTTCGGACAAAAAAATTTCATTCGATTTGTTTGCAACCGCCAAAAAGAGAAACTATGCCGTTGTCGTAAAAATAGGAGTAAGGGAAGGGAAAGTAGTCTCTTCTTATCCGTTTGTTCTGAAAGTTCCGATGAGAAGCGGCCCCTCTGACATAATAAAAGAGTTCCTTTTGCAAAATCCTTTTCACGGAAATTTCGGAAAAATTTACGTTGAGAAAAAATCCGGGGATTACAAAGAGCTCGAAGATTTCCTTTCCGAGCATTTCCACTCTCGGATAAAAATATCCGTTCCTCGCGGTGAAATCCAAAAAAGCATTTTGGAAATGGCAAAAGAAAATGCCAAGGTGCACTTGAACAATTATTTGGAAAAGAGAAAATTAACAAAAGAAAAGGCATTGCTCGAAGCGGTTCAAAAAACTCTGGGCCTTAAAAATCTTCCCGTAAGAATTGAAGGATATGACATTTCCAACGTCTCCGGCAAAGATTCCGTAGGCTCTATGGTTGTTTTTACAAACGGAAAGCCGGATAAAAAGCAATACAGAATATTCAAAATAAAATTTGTAGAAGGACCTAACGATTTTGCGATGCTAAAAGAAGTGCTTTACAGAAGATTCAAAAGAAAAGGAGACAAGGTTTTTTCGGAGCGTATGCCTGACTTGCTTCTCATTGACGGAGGCAAGGGGCAACTTGATTCCGCAATCAGAATTAAGAAACTGCTGAATGTGGATGTGGAAATCGCGTCGCTTGCCAAGAAAGAGGAACTCGTTTTTGTCGAGGGAAGGACGGAACCCTTACGCCTTTCGAGGCGTTCCGAAGTTTTGAAACTTTTGCAGAGAGTGAGGGATGAATCGCACCGCTTTGCCAAAAAGCATTTTACAAAATTGCACGGTTCTGTTATACTAAACAAAAATAAAAGCAGGTGATTGAATGAGGGTTTTAAGTTCTTGGGCGATTAATATAGTTTCTTTTTTTGTTGTCAGCAGGATCTTGCACGGATTCCGGTTTGAGAATCTCTGGAGCCTGCTCCTTGCGGGCATCTTGCTCGGAATATGCAATGCGATAGTAAAGCCTGTGCTCATTTTCGTTTCCTTGCCGATAGACGTGGTCACGTTAGGTATTTTCCTTTTCGTAATAAACGGAATAGTTCTTGAAATTGTCGCCGCATTTGACTCCGGGTTTAAGATTTCCTCTTTTTGGGATGCGATAATAGGTGCTATTCTCCTTTCAGTCGTAAGTTCCATTATCAGTTGGATTTTATTTCCTCCGCGGAGGAAGGTTTCTTAGTGGAAGCGGGAAAGAAGAAAGCGATTTCAGTTGAGATTATAAATCCGGGAATAAGAGAAATTTCCGACGATTCTTTCGAAGAGTTCAAATTGCTCATAGGCACTCTCGGAATAGAAATAGCGGGTGAAGCAACGCAAGTCATAAGAAAGCCGAATTACGCCTTTTTTCTTGGAAAAGGCAAGGTGAACGAACTCAGGCAAATCGTTAAATTGCTCAATGCGGATTTTGTATTTATTGATTCGAAACTTACGTATCTGCAACTTAAAAATCTTACGGATGAGATAGGAGTTCCCGTGATCGACAGGCCTCATCTTATTCTTATGATTTTTTCAATGCGTGCAAGAACCAAAGAGGCAAAATTACAAGTCGAACTTTCCCAACTGAAAATGCATCTTCCGGAAATAGTGCACAGCGTAATGTATCTTGACCAGCAAACGGGCTCCGAGATAGGACTTAAAGGCCCCGGGGAAAAGAAAACCGAACTTAGGCGCAGGTATATAGAAAAACGTATCAATGTTCTTGAAAAAAAGTTGAAAGAGATTGCAAAACAGCGAAAGCTCCGCAGAAAGAAGAGAAGAAAAAGCAAAATTCCCATTATCGCAATCGCAGGCTATACAAACAGCGGGAAGTCCACACTTCTGAACAGGCTGACAAAACCCGACGCTTATGTTGAAAATATGCTTTTTTCCACGTTGGATACGTTAGTAAGGGAGGGAGAACTTTCGGAGAACAAGAAGGTTCTTTTTGTGGATACGATAGGTTTCATAAGGGATTTGCCACCTGCGCTTATTTATGCTTTTCATTCCACGTTGGAAGAAATTCTCGATGCCTGGGTGATTCTGCACGTCGTCGACGCTTCTTCTCCTGACTTTTCGGAAAAGATCGAATCTGTCCTGAAAACGCTTAAAGAGTTAGGTGCTTCCGAAATCCCCCGAATCCTTGTGTTTAATAAGATTGATAAAATACCGGCCGAAAAACTTCTGTTCCTGAAAAATAAATTTCCAGATGCCGTTTTTATATCCGCACTTAATGGTGCGGGCATTGACGAACTGAAGTCAAAAATAGAAGAGAAAATATCTTCTTTGTATGTAAAACTGAAACTGCTTGTTCCGTATAACAGGCAAGATGTCGTTTCCGCCCTGTATGAAACTGCGAGTGTCCTTTCCGTAAAGAATACGGATAAAGGCACGGAAATTGTTGCCGAAGGATTCAGGAACAGTATGTTCAAATTCCGAAAATTTGTAATTCGGTAAATTGCTTATATTGAAAAAGTTCGGTTTATCGTTAAAATTAGTCGTATGAATAATATAAATTACGTTGATTTAATTGTTTTTATAATACTTCTGGTGGAGGTCGTAAAAGGCGTAAGAGGCGGAGTAATTGTGCCTCTTTTTGACCTTGCAGGGCTTGTTTTAGGTTGGTTTGTCGCCAAGTGGAATGCCGTAAAATTTGCTCCGATGATAGATAATACGCTTCATATAAAAACTTTTTTGGTTGCGAAACTTTCGCAGATTTTTACGATTCCGCAAACCGTTGCAAATCTTCCCGCAACTTCTCAGAACTTAAATATGGCATTTTCCACAATGCACCTTCCCGATTTTATCAAAAACTTTCTTTTGAAGAACACTCAATCGGGTGCGTCACTTACCGTGAAACAATTCATAATAAACGGTGTTGCAAACAGTATCCTGATCGGAATTACGTTTATCTTGATTCTGCTTGCAGTGATTATCGTTTTCAGAATCGCCGGCATGCTTGTTAAGAAGGCGGTGCGTGTGAGTCCGTTCCTCAAATGGGTTGACGCTGTTTTCGGCGCTTTGTTCCGTGCGGCTATCGCTTTCGTAATTTTATTTGTAATTGCACAGGTAATCGTTGTTTCCGTGGGGTATTTGCACCTCGAAAACGGGAGTTTTGTTTCTCAAATCGAAAACTCAGTATTTTACCATACGGGTTCCGTATTGGTTCCGTTCCTTAAAACAAAAGTAATGGAGATAATTACACCTCTTTTGAAATGAGAATAGAAGAATTTGATTATAATCTGCCCGACGGCTTAATCGCCCAGCATCCGGTTTACCCACGCGACCACGCAAAATTAATGGTGCTTCATAGAAACAGCAAAAAAATAGAGCACCTGAAATTTTTCGAGATTAAAAAATTCTTCAGGAAGGGAGATGTTCTCGTTCTTAACAATACAAAGGTGATAAAGGCAAGGATCAAAGGCGTAAATTCTGAAACCGGCGGAAAAAGAGAAATATTCTTGCTCAAACAAACAGGAGAATACGAATGGAAAGCCCTTACTCGCCCGAATAAAAGGATTCATCCGGGAGACAAAATTGTCATAAACGGAGTTTCCGGAATTTATGCGGAGGTAATTGAAAAAAATCCCGGTGGCGAAAACATCGTAAAGTTTTTCTCCGAGAATAACCTGACGATGAGAGAGATCTTGGAAGCAATCGGAAATGTCCCTCTGCCCCCCTATATAAAAGGAAAAATTACGGATGAGAACGAGTATCAAACGGTGTTTGCCGAAAAAGAAGGCGCAGTTGCATCTCCCACGGCAGGGCTCCACTTTACGAAGGAACTTCTGTCTGAGATAGAAGGAATGGGTGTTAAAATCGCTTATGTTACTCTGCATGTGGGGCTCGGAACGTTTAAACCGGTAAAAGAGGAAATTATTGAGAAACACAAAATGCACGAAGAGGAATTTGAAGTCTCGGAAAAAACTGCGGAAATTGTAAACGATGCAAAGAGAAACGGCGGCAGAGTATTTGCCTGCGGAACAACCGTTGTCCGAACACTCGAAACCGCATCTTCGCACCTGGGAGTATTAAAGCCTTTAAGGGGTAAGACAAAACTTTTCATAAAACCCGGATATCCTTTTAAGATTACCGATGCGGTTATCACAAATTTCCATTTTCCCAAAACAACGCTTTTAATGCTTGTTTCGGCGTTTGCAGGCAAAGAATTCACATTAAAAGCATACGAAATTGCGGTAAAAGAGCATTACAGGTTTTACAGTTTCGGTGATGCGATGCTTATAATATGAGGTGAACTATGGATATAAAATTCAAGGTTATAAAACAAAGTAAAAACAGCAGGGCACGGCTTACGGAGTTCGAAACCGCTCACGGAAAAATCGAAACTCCTGTTTTTATGCCCGTGGGAACGCAGGCAACTGTGAAAACCCTTTCTTCACTCGATGTGGAAGAAATCGGTTTTAAAATGATTTTAGGAAACACTTATCATCTTTATCTGCAACCCGGTGCGGACACCATAGCAAAAGCAGGCGGACTCCACAAGTTTATGAATTGGAAGCACTCGATACTTACGGACAGCGGAGGGTTTCAGGTTCTTTCCTTACGGGATATCAGGAAAATTAAAAAAGACGGTGTGGAATTCCGCTCTTTTATAGATGGTTCAAAACATTATTTCACTCCGGAAAGGGTTGTGGAGATAGAGGAAAAAATCGGTGCTGATATAATTATCCCTCTCGATATTTGCAGTTCTTACCCATCTGATTTCGAGACGACGAAAAAGGAGCTTGAAGTTACTCTGAATTGGGCGGAGAGAAGTTTGAGTGCGAAAAGCAGAGAGGACCAGGTGATGTTCGGCGTGATACAGGGCGGGTTTTACAAAGAACTGCGCAAAGTTGCGGCGGATAAAATTCTTTCGATGGGTTTCCCCGGGGTTACATTAGGAGGGCTCAGCATCGGAGAAGACAAAGAGCTTACAAAGGAATTCGTCGATTATACAGTTTCTCTTTTGCCCGAAGGAAAACCGAGATATCTTATGGGTGTGGGCGATCCCATAAGCATTCTCGAATATGTAAAACTCGGAGTGGATATGTTCGACTGCGTTTTGCCCACTCGCGTTGCAAGAAACAGGACACTTTTCACAAAAAACGGGCCGATAAAAATCACAAAGGCGATTTACAAAGAAGATTTTACTCCGATAGAGGATGACTGCGAATGTTATACGTGCAAGCATTTTACAAAGGCTTACCTTAATCATCTGTTCAAGGCAAAAGAGTACCTTGCGCCCCGTCTTGCAACAATTCACAACCTTTTCTTTATGCACCGCCTTATCGAAGACATACGAAAGGCAATTGCAGGCGATTATTTCGAAGAATTTTATACGGAATTCAAAGATAGGTATCTCTCGGGCACGCGTTAGCGTTTGGTTTATCGGGTAGAAAGAGGAGGATATGAAAAGGATATTGAAAGCCGTTCTTATTGTATTGCTCGTTTTAACGGTTTTTATTTTCGGGTGCACGCTTTCCGGAAGGAATAAGAGCATCAAAGTAAAATTCTTTGTTGAAAAAGGATTCAGCAAATCTGCTACTGGAAGTAGAATTATTTTTTCCAAAGATAACAGCCTTTTTGCGGGAGATCTCAAAGGAGAGGTTTTGAAAATCGCCTCATTTTCCGGAAAGAAATGCGAAGTCGGAGTTTACGGTATATCAAATGATGGTAGATGGATTATATGTGAGGTATCATCGGGAGACACGGATTCCCGGATTCCGTTTCGTATGTATA
>JAGHAO010000204.1 GCA_021161495.1 Caldisericaceae bacterium
ATGCGCACCTGTAAGAACGTAGGGAGTTGCGAATATGACGCCCGCCGTATCCACAAGTTCCATCGCAATTTGCCCGACATCCGCGGTTATAAGATTTATGGGGATAACCTCCACGCCGTTTTCTATGAATTTATCAGTCATATATTCAACAATCTTCTTCGTGCTTCCGTGCATCGACACATACGGAATTAGGACTTTTTCTTCCGTTTCGTCCGAAATCCATCCCTCATAAGCATTAATTATGATTTCCGGTTTTTGATATACAGGGCCGTGACTGGGAGCAATGAATTTCATTTCGTAATTTTTCAGTTTCTCGATGTTTTTTCTTATTTGGGTCCTGAAAGGCATCATTATCTCCGCATAATACCTTTTCGCATCCACTATGACCCTGTGTTCATTCTCAACGAACAGATGGCTTGCCGCCCTGTGTGAACCGAAGAAATCACAAGAGAACAAAATCTTATCTTCTTTTAAATAAGTGGACATCGTTTCAGGCCAATGCACCCAGGGTGTAAAAATAAACTTCAAAGTTTTACCCCCGAGAGAAAGTTCCTCCCCGTCGGATATTTCCGTAAAAACATCGTCGGGAAGAAGCAAAAATTCTTTGAGGAACGACTTGCACTTTGCGTTTGTTACGACTTTTGCCTCGGGAAACATTTTCAAAATGTCGGGAATGCTTCCGGAATGGTCTTGTTCGGCATGGTTCGCAATAATGTAGTCAATTTTTTTAACGCCGAGCGTTTTCAGATTGTTGATCAATTCTTCCTTTTTTTCCGGTTCAACCGTATCAATCAAAGCAGTTTTTTCGCTTCCGAAAATAATGTAAGAGTTATAACTTGTTCCGTCAGGCAAGGGGATAAGTTCGTCAAACGTCCGCCTGTCCCAATCGATCGCACCTACCGAATAAACATTTTCAACCAACTTTCTTACCGCCATCTCTTCCTCCTTATTTTTCTTCGTTTACAAGAGGGGTATAAACCCTTGCACCCAATTCTTTATCGAGCATAAACAAACCGTTTTTGCTTCCTTCGATGAGTTTCAGCTTATCGATAATCTCTCTGTCGTTCTCTTCTTCCTCAACCTGTTCGTCTATGAACCATTGAAGGAAATTATACGTTGCCCTGTCTTTCACTTCCTCCGCAATATCCACCAAGTAATTTATGCGTTCCGTTATATGCTGTTCGTGTTTGAGCGTTTCTTCGAATGCGTGAAGCGGGGAATTCCATTCGGACGGAGGCTCTTTTATCGCCTGGAGTTTCACGTCTTCCCCTCGTGAAATGATGTAATTAAACATCTTCATACCATGGTCAACTTCTTCTTTATATTGAACATTCATCCAATTTGCAAACCCTTTCAACCCTATCTTGCTAAAATACGCAGACATCGAAAGATACAGATAAGCAGAATAAAATTCTTCGTTAATCTGGTCGATCAATGCTTCTTTCATCTTTTCGTCTAACACTTTACCATCTCCTTTCTTATTTTATAATCATTTTAATCTATGTTTTATTATACACCCGAAATTTCATCTGTCAATAGCAAATTAATCGTATTCGAGCCTTATTTCCCTGTTTACCAAAGTCGGCTTGATAAATTCTTGCCATTCGGGAGAATTCCATGTCCCGAGTTTTTTGTGAACGGTAAAATATTTTTCCGGAATAGGGTGAGTACCGATAACTACTTTTATCCCGAACTTTTCTTCGATGTATTTTTTGAAATAGCCGATATACGGGCAAGGCGGATAACCTACAACCATACCCGTTGCAAAGTGGATCACATCAACCCCGTTCTTCTTCATTTCCTCGGGAGCATATTCTATATTTCCTCCGGGGCAACCACCGCAGGTCGTGTACCCCACAACTTCCGCTTCTTTCCCTTTATAGATAGAGAAAGCCCCTTCTCTGTTTTTTAGAGCCCTGAAACACTTCCCGCCAGCACAATTTCGGTATCTGTCGCAGATAATGATGCCGACCTTGATTATTTCTTTCATTCCTGCCTCCTTCCAAAATTATTATAATCCCAACAAACTTTTTTTACAAGATTTCAAAAGGTTAAGAATGGAATATAAAATTTTGCAAGTCTTTGTCTGTTTTAGATTTTTAATAGACGCTTTTTAACTTCCGGAAAAATCTGCCAAAAATCGAAATAAATAAAAAAGGCTCGCAAATATTTGCGAGCCTGCACTCCGTAAACTACAAAATTACTTTACGGAAGCGTTATTTGCATATTCTTCCCAATATCAACGAGATTTGCAATAAAGGTAGTTTTAACCCCACTTGCATCTGAATATTTTAAGATCATTCTGGTGGTGTAGTCTTTATACGGACCTTTCCTTATAATCCAGATATCCCCGACAACAGAGCCTTTATTTTCGCCCGTTCTGCCTTCCGCTATCAAACGGTATTTGTAAGTAGGATAACCATTCACCGTTTCGGAACCAACCCTCTTAACGGAATACCTTTCGTTTTTTCCTTCTGCCGCTTCGTTGAAGTAGCTAACCGTATTGTTCATCATTCCCTCAGCAAAGCCAAGAGTGCTACCGGTTAAGCCCTCTGCCGCCGTTGAAGGAATTTCCGTCCATTTCTCGTTACCACTCCTCATTTTTGCTTTATCGCCCACAACATATAACTCAAACTGGACTTTTCCATCCTTCCCGTATATAGTTATATGCTTCTCCTTGCCGTAATTATCCTGAATGAGGACAATTTTTCCATTGTCGTTATCGTCATTAGAGGTGAACTCCACAATAGCCTTATAGCTTTTTAAATCGGAGAACTTTTTTGCTTCCTCTATCTGTTCTGCTTCTCTCTTTAAAACTAAATTAAGAGTTTGTTTATCTCCTTCTTTAAGGGTAACATCATCACTTGCCGGTTCGTATCCCTCTTTTTCTGCTTTCACTTCATAATCACCGGGTTTTAACGAATCAAAAATTACTTTTCCCGATGAATCCGTCGATTTTTCATTCTCCGAGTTTAAACTCACGATTGCGCCGGACAGTGTATTACCCGCATCATCCTTTACCGTAACAATGAGTTGGGCAACAGCAGGTTTGTTATTGTTTCCGTTCGTACCTCCCTGGTTTGTTCCTCCCCCACAGCCTGTAAATATGAATGCTGCAACAAGCAAAACAATCGCCACTGCAATAAATTTTTTCCTCATACTTCCCTCCTAACTTTTTAGAAGTATTATATCATTAAGAGAATCAATTTGCAAAAATTAGATTTTAATTGGAAAGTTATAGACTTTACATTCGAAAAAATGCAA